>DNPC01000779.1 GCA_003501565.1 Planctomycetaceae bacterium
AGCAGCGCGGACTAGCGGGGTATCGCCCGGCTCAGCAACTCGGCTGATTGCGTTAATCGAATCGACAAGGGTTGGAATGTGAAGCTCGTTCTCGAGCGTTGCCAAGTGTTCGCGGACGGTTTTGCCCTGATAAACGGCCGATAACTTGGCAGGATCGATATCGCCATAACGGGATTCGAGGTCCGCTGACGACTCACTTTTGGGTAGGTTTGGTTGCTTTCGGTCGCGCTCGGTGATCTTCAGAGCCACTTCGGACTGGTCCGTCTCAACCGTAACACTGCCCTTCTTACTGCGCAGTTCAATGATCCAACCGACCGAAAGCAAGGCCAAAGCTCCACCGAAAAACGCAGTTGCGATAGGCAGCCAGCTAGCACGCTTGGGCGGGACGGTTTCGTCGGTAGCAAGTCGCATCGGCGCCAAGCTGATTTCCGTTGACGGCTGTGCTACGGGAGCAACCAAACGTGCTAAAGCATCGGAATCGGACTCTTGATGGGATCGCAACGTTTTGATAACAGTCTGCGGATCGATCAACCGCCCGGCAGGATCACGATTGAGCAGGCCGGCAAGTAAGTCTTGAATCTCTCCAGGCAAATCAGCGATTCGCTCGTGGGGCTCGAAGTCGTCACCCGACTTGGCCATCATCAACGCCGTCAGTCCACGATGGGCAGCATCAGGATGCGTGATCGAGCCGCTAAACATGCGGAAGAGCGTCGCCCCTAATGCATACCAATCCACTGCGACAGTCGGCGCATGTCCGGCTAGTTGCTCGGGGGCAGCGTAAGCGATGGTGCCTACCAAATCCCCGACGGTTGTGAGGCGATCTTGCGTAGTGTCGACAGTCGTCGCCGCGGCCAAGCCAAAGTCCAGCACCTTGGTTTCGCCCTCGCGCGTCAACATCACGTTAGCAGGCTTAATGTCACGATGCACCAAACCAGCATCGTGGATAGCAGCAATCGCCGATGCCATGTCCGCACCAATGCGGCACACGACGGGCAGCGGCAAACTGCCGCGCGAATCTAGCACATCTGCCAAGTCGATGCCGTCGACGTACTGCATGACCAAGTATCGCCATCGGTCATGCGTGCCCGCATCGGTCGCCGGAACCACGCCCGGATGATCGATCGCCGCCAACGATTGGACTTCGCGGTCGAACCGCTGCTGACCAGCCTGGTCGGGCAACAGCTTCAGCGCACACAAGCGGTTGAGCGTTTGATGGCGGGCCAAGTAGACCGTGCCCATGCCGCCGCGCCCAAGTGGACGGATTAACTCATAGGCTCCGATCACATCAGTCGGCGGCAAAGTCGGATTCGGAATTTGACCTGTGGTTTGAACGCACTGCAGCATCGCGGAGGGCAATTCGTGTTCGTCCATGAATTTGCGATCGACGGCACCGCGAAAACGGTCCACCCACTGGTCGGCCATTGAAAGCTGAGCCAACTTGTTCTGACTCTCAGCACTCTCGTTGAGGTGCAAGGTGATTTTGTTGAATTCCTCGGGCGTAACATTCCCTACCAAGTAGCGTTGCAGCACTTCGACATTGGGACAGGCGTCCAGATCGGCTGAGTTTTCGGCTGCATTGGGCTTGAGAGGCATCGAATCGGTCGTCGAGCGCTTGGCAATCATTGAATTCTCCATGACGTGTTGGACCAGATTGGCTTGGTTTCCATTCGTCCATCGCAAGGCAATCGATGGATTGGACACGTCACTGAGAAAATTCTACAGAAAACCCTCCAGGTCCGTTCGCAAGCGGTTCAGGATCCTGGCTCGTGCTTTGTAGACCGTCCAACGGGAAACGCCCAAGCGTTTGGCCACCCCCTCAGGACTGTTTCCTTCGACGACAGTTTGCCAGAACGCCTGCCAAGTCTTTGCGTCGTAGCGATCTCGGTAAGCCAACACGGCTCGCTGCAGCACGCCAGCATCGTCACTGGCCGCCTCAGTCGGCGGATCCGTGAAGGCGTCGTCGGTAATCTGCCCAGCAACCGACCCGATCAACACGATGTCGTCGCGGCGGCGCTGCAGGTCGGCAATTCGGCGCCGAGTGATTGTCCACAACCATCCACGAAATTTGCCGCTGGCAGTCTGTGGATCGAACCGTCCCAAATCCTTCGAAACGCTGGACAGAGTCTCCTGCATCGCATCAGCTGCGTCCGCAGCTTGTAGCCCAAGCCCACGTGACCAGCGATACACCAGCGGACCGTAGATCTGGACCAGGCGATTCCAAGCTTGTGCGTCCCCTGCCCGAGCCAGCAAGAGAAGCGTCGGTGAAGTTGATGGTTCGTTCATGGTGCTTGACGAAGGCGCTTTTGGCCGGGCTGTGATGTCGAGTTACAGCCCTACAGCCTACACAACTCAGTCGTGTGCGCGGGACAACCAGCAAATTGGTCACCGGAACTTTTTGGGAAGCCTTTGAAAGCTTTAACCAGGATTATGCACGTTGGCCGGTAACAAGGTCGAAACCAACCCTGCCCCAGCGGCGCAAGTGCCTTCTTCGCGACTTCGCATTGTGCTGCCAGAGCCTGCAGCGACGTTTCGACCAAAGTTACGACGGTGAATGCACTTACTTGTTCCGGCCTAGGTAACAGATGCATAATCCGGGTTTAAGGACCGGTTTTAAGGGTCAAACGGAAGATGGGGCGCGGAATTGAACCGAATTCTTCACGGCTCCTTTAGAATAGCGTCTTCCGCCATTGGGGCGAACTAACCTCCAATGACGGACTTACGCGCCGAGCGGGTGGCCCTGCGCTAACTTTTCGGGTGGCGCCTTGGGAGAAACACGCCAGGTCCACTCGATCCACTACGTCCAAGCCCCACCATCAACATTCGCGGAACATTCACTCATGTGTGGTATTGTCGGTTATATCGGTTCTCAGGAAGCTAGCCCATTCTTGATTTCTGGCCTCGAACGGCTGGAATATCGCGGCTACGACAGTGCCGGAATCGCCACACTCAAACAATCTGACGCAATACGTATCACGAAGGTTGCCGGGCGCGTCGCTCAGCTCAATTCTGCGGTTGAAGCAGCCAATCCAGATGGAAAAACTGGCATCGGGCACACACGCTGGGCTACGCACGGTGCAGCGACGCAAGTCAATGCACACCCACATATCGGCGGCTCCGGCAACATCAGCTTGGTGCACAACGGTGTCATCGAGAATTTTGAGACACTTAAAACGGGCCTAGAAGCCAAGGGGTATCGATTCGAGTCGCAGACGGACAGCGAAGTCGTCGCTCATCTAGTCGCCGATTCGCTAGCCAGCGCCGCCGCCGACCGGGCTGGCGAGACGACCGTCGAAGACTGTATCGATGCCGTTCGCAGTACCGTTGCACAGCTGCGTGGAACCTACGGAATCGTTGTTATGTTCCGTGATCATCCGGATCTGCTGGTTGCAGCGCGTTGCGGCAGTCCGCTGGTTGTTGGGGTAGGCAAAGGCGAGCAATTTGTTGCATCGGATACCTCACCGCTGGTCGGCTTCACTGAGCGAATCATCTACCTGGCAGATCACCAAATCGCCGTCATACGCCCGAACAACATCCAAGTCTTGCATCGCGATCATGGACGTGTGCGACCAGATATCCAACCGCTAAGCAACCAATCACAAGACGTGAATTTGGAAGGCTATCCGCACTATATGCTCAAAGAGATTTTTGAGCAGCCGCAGTCGATCCGCAATGCGCTGCGTGGACGACTGGACAAAGACAACGCGACGGCCAAGTTCGGTGGCTTAAACCTAACCACACAACAATTGCGGGGGATCGAGCGCATCATCTTGACCGGTTGCGGTACGAGTTGGCATTCGGCGTTGGTTGGTGAGTATCTTGTTGAAGAACTAGCCCGTATACCAGTGGAGGTCGAATACGCCAGCGAGCTGCGGTATCGCAATCCTCCCGTTGGCTCTGACACGATTGTCTTCGGCATTACCCAAAGTGGTGAGACGGCCGATACGTTGGCCGCACTACGTGAAATGAAACGTAAAGGCCATCACACGATGGCAATCTGCAATGTGATCGGCAGCAGCATCGCTCAAGAAGCGGACGGTGGAATCTATCTGCACGCGGGTCCCGAAATAGGTGTCGCCTCAACAAAAGCGTTTACGTCACAGCTGACGGTGCTGAGTATGCTAGCGCTGTATTTTGGACGACTCCGGCACCTGAGTTTCGAAGCTGGCCAGCGGATTATCGCGCAGCTTGAGCGCCTGCCCGACGTGGTGGAAAAGACGCTGGAGTGCCATGCGCAAGTTAAAGAGATCGCCGCGCGTTACGCGGATGCGAACAATTTCCTTTATCTGGGACGGAAATTCAATTTCCCGACGGCTCTCGAAGGAGCACTCAAGTTAAAGGAAATCAGCTACATCCATGCGGAAGGCTATCCGGCCGCCGAGATGAAGCATGGCCCAATCGCCCTCGTGGACGAGCACACACCGAGTGTCTTCATCGTGCCGCAAGGAACGGTTTACGACAAAGTCATTAGCAACCTGCAAGAAGTGAAGGCTCGCGGCGGTCCTGTCCTGGCAATCGTTGACCACGAAGACCCACATGTGAATAAATTGGCCGACGACGTCGTGCAAATTCCAGAAATTGAGGATTTTCTGCAGCCGATCGTCGCCTCGATACCGCTACAACTCTTGTCCTACGAGATCGCTTTATTGCGCGGATGCGACGTTGATAAGCCTCGAAACCTCGCAAAAAGCGTTACCGTTGAGTAATCTCGTAGGTTTAGGTCCCCACAACTAGCCCGCCGGGCGGGTCGGCGCCGACGTTTGTCCCAACAGTACGAACCTCTTCTGGGCCGTCAGTGGGAACAAAAACGCGGCGGGGCACGCCGCTATATCACTTTTCACCTTTGAGCGACAACTTGTCCCCCCGGAGTCACCGATGAGCACCAATCTTGGCCTCAGCTACAACGCACGCAAAGCCCTTCAAGTTCATGTGGGCGAGGAAGCAGGCGCAGAAATTGCAAACCTAATCCAACGAATGGCGGCCCAAATCGAAGAGTTGAAACGGAGCAAAGTTAACGTTACGCCAGTTGTCCCTGGCGGAGATCAGCACCGTGACCAAGATGTGGCTGCGATCCTAGAAAGCGAAAGCTTCTAGTGGCCCCCGCTCCAAGCATGATTGCTACTCATCCAGCTCAGGAGCCGCTTGGAGACTCGTACAGCAACTATCAATCCGCCAACTAGCTGCCTGAACATTGACGGCTCAGTTGCTTTGGCTTCTCGGGTCGCTAAATTCAGGTCGCTTCAGATTCAGATCTCTCTAGATTCAGGTCGTCCGCTACTGGGGCAGGACACCTTCGTCGAGCACTACGACGGAATCGCTGGTGTCTGATGCCTCGTCATCGCCATCGTCCTGATCGCTCGTGACGTCGCCGGCGACGCTGTAATCTGGCTCTTCAACCAGACTATGTGCGGTTTCTAGGTCTGCGACAGGCGTAACTCGACTGGCTACGATGACAAGCAGATCATCGACCCGCGAGCTCGTTCCCGTAACGACGACATCTTGATTCTTTTCCAGGCCGAGCAGCTTATCGGCTGGGACTTCGATTTCCTTGCCGGATTCGTCCACGAGATTTACGACCGCCATAGCGGCGTTAGCTAGCTTCTGCTTGCAAAATGGGCAGTCGTTTGGGTCATCGTGCGAATGCCCAACATCGGGCAGCTCGGTTAGAACGAAACTCGCTTTGTCAGAATCAAAGGCGTCAAGGTCTCCGCCGTGGATGCGCCCCACGACCGTGACCTCATTCATCGCCTCGGGTTCTGCCGCCAGGGCGGCGAGCGAAGTCGCCGTACTTGGCAAGCTTTGCCCCAGGTACTGACTCTGCAGTTCAGCAAGCCTCGGATCCTCGCTGCTGCAGCCAATTACAAAGCACAGGCTAACCGCTGTCCAAAAACCCTTAGACTTCATCTTCGATGTTCCTTTGAGAATTTAACGGAGTATCACCCGGCATTAGCGGATCGCCTGGCCAATTCTCTAAATCGGCCCGACCGAACACACCATTGAAGTGTGAATCCGCAAAAAGAACGAACGATCTACTTGTGGTCTTCGCCGTGACCATCGTCATGGTCGCCATGCTCATCATGGTCTTCATCATGGCCTTCGTCATGGTCGCCATGCTCATCGTGGCCCTCGTCATGATCACCATGCTCATCATGACCCTCGTGAGAGTCAAACTTTGCCAGAACGGCCATGGCAGACTCAATCTTGTCCTTCACTTGGTCGTACGAAATCTCTTCGCCACCGTGCATCACTTCATCCAAAGCACCAAAGGCATCGAAAAGGTCGGTGGTTGCCGCCTTCAATTCATCGAGCTTCTCACCCTCGAGCCCTGCCTTCATGGCAAGCCCCGGCAGCATCTGAAGGGTACTACCAACTTCGTGCAGAGCACCGTGGGCATCGTCCGGTGTGCCAGCCGTGAAGGCCGTCGAGATCACCTTAGACTGCTCCCCGAGGATGTGAACCGCATCGGCAAGCGACTCTGGAGTGCCATGACCGCCGTGGTCAGAATGAGATTCGTCGTGAGTCGCTGTTTCTTCCGGTTCTCCGCAGCCGGGAACGCAAACGAATCCTACAACGGCTAGCAGGAGAGGAAGGTATCGCAGGAGAGACATCAGATTTTTGCCTTTGTGAAGTTTCTAACGCATGCTCTGGAAAGCGGTTCAGGAAGCAGGCAACCACAGTTAACTATAACGCTGTACGCCCACTGGGGCGTAATTGTTCTGTCGGTCAACGTGATTGCCGCCGGCCCCCCATGAGCTGTTCAATTCGTCAACTACCGCGGCATTTTACCTTGGGCAATTTCTTCTTCCCACTCATCCATGAGAGGCCAATCGATTGCACAGGTGCCGAAGTCAGCCATGTGTAAGTAGGTTTGTAGCCGCTCGATCGTTTTGGTGATCATCTCGGGGTCTTTGCGGAATATGGGCCCATGGCTAGGGAGCAACCATTCAATTTCTTCACAATCACGGATTCGTATCAGTGAACGAATAAATGCCCGGATATCACT
>DNPC01000771.1 GCA_003501565.1 Planctomycetaceae bacterium
GGAACCAGAATCGGCTGACCCTCCGCAAGAATTGCCTCCAAAACAGATTGATGCTGCGCAGAGGGCCGGGATCGATCCGCGGGATCAAACAACAAGTCAGGCGACCGATGGCTGGCCAGCGCTTCAAAAGAATCGCCGTCATACTGCCAGACACTTAGGCCTGATGCCGCCATGGCGGTAAGCACACGGGGTGCGAAACCGTCAAAAAACTCGTCGAGCTCAAGCTCAGCTTCCGCAAGGCGAGCAACCTCCGAAGCTAGCGTCCGGATCTCTTGCTTTGTCTGTTTGACGACCTGGGAATCGAGCGACGTCACACTGCCGGTTCGTTGCGCACTGGCTAGCATGGCATCCATGTTGAACACACCGGTAGGCACGCTTTCCGGCTGGGCAGACCCGCCAAGAGTTTCGCTGGTAGAATCACCGATGTTTGTCATGCCATGCAGCGCGTACTGGGACTGAGCCGAAGGTGCAACTCTCGCCGGTTATTTCCACTGTTGCTGCGGTGCATCGGGAAAGTTGAAGGCTGAGCTTTCCGAGGCGTTGCTGGGTAACGCACCGGGTTCGCTGCCCGAACTAGTGCTGGGCCCTGCCGTACTGGGCAGGTTTGCGCCCGAGTTAACAGGGGCGACGCGATCGCTGAACGAGCTGCTTACTCCTTCGGTCGCGGCAGCGGAAGCTGTGTATGCCGGCTGCACTGAATTGGCGGAGGGTTGCCCTCCCCCGATAAGGGTCAAGTCGGTGGCAGGTATCATGGGTCCGGACCGAAGCGAGCTCGAGCCCATCGTAGTGTTATTCACTGCGCTAGCTTGCTGATTGTAGGCCGCACTAGTCACCGGCCCGCCTACCTGGCCGTTGTAGGCAACGGGTGCAACACTACCAGGTACGACGCCCGAAGTCCGAGGCGCACCCGCTGTGGGGACCGCCCCAGCTGGAGAGATCCCATAATAGCCCCCAGTATTCGTATACCCGTTGACCGTCCCCGGCGGTGGTACTCGCGATAGACCGCCCAAGGAATTGGGACCCATCTGACATCCAGCGAACATCAGCAAAATGGCCGCTAGGGTGAGAGAGCTGCAAAGTCTGCGCAATCGTTCTACAGCTGCAAGACCGTTGTGGAGTTTGTGCGGCTTAGTTGGTGAGGCACAGTTCACTTGGCTGTTCCTGCATGAAGTTGGGTAATCTGAAGGCACGCGCTGGCCCGACGGCGAGAATCGAATTCGCGGTTCCGCGCAGCAGGTAAGGCGTGGGTTTTGAAGCGTTTTTCTCTTTCAGCACGGCACAGCGACTCTGCGCCGCCGCTCGGGATCGCTCTACTGAAGAGCGCTACGTGTTCGGAGCCTACAGAATGCCGCAGCATGGCCACTAGATCAGTTCATTTGCTAGCAGCAATGCTCCAGGCGGGGCCGAGCATGAGACGGTATAATCAGAAATGCGGCACGCGAGATGCGTGCGCAACCACTAGCTCGGCATATCATCGGTTTGGCTCAAAGCTAATTGTCATGATGCCGCGCACTCACTGCAGAAGATGATGCGCACTCGTTGGAGATAGAGAGATGCTACAAATTTTGCTTCGGGCGGCATCGGCCCTAGTTGTTTCGACTATCGCATGTTGCAGTTGGGGCCAGACAACAACTTTGGCAGAACGCACTCAGATGACTCAGCGAGTCGACGAGTTGCTGGAGGCGGGCCGCGACGATTGGAAAATGGCGCCCCCGGCAAGCGAGACAGAATTGCTCCGCCGGACCTACCTCGACTTAACCGGACGCCCGCCTACCGGGCGGCAAGTGATAGCGTATCTGGAAACTCAATCGCCCAACAAGCACGCCGAGCTAGTGCAAAGGCTACTGAGTGGTCCGCAAAGTGCTGAACACTTGGCGGCTGTTTGGTCGCGCTGGCTATTGCCCGATGAGCAAACCGATAACCCTTTTCTCCAAAACGCAATCGGGCTTCCCGCCTGGCTGGAAGAGAAATTCAGTGAGAACTTAAGATATGATCGCTTGGTTTCGGATTTGCTGGTAGCTTCTGGTTCACCGGAACGCGGCCCCACGGGGTTCTTTGTGGTGTTAGGCGGAGAGCCGAAACGGATCGCCGCTAAGACAGCTCGTGTGTTCATGGGTGTTCAGCTCGATTGCGCAGAGTGCCATGACCATCCATTTGACCAATGGTCACAGCAAGACTTCTGGGGTTATGCCGCGTACTTTGCCCAGGTATCGACCAGCTCAGCTCAGCCTGGGATGCAGAATCAAGGAGCGGTTGTCGATGTAGCAGAGGGCGATGTGACTCTACCTGAGTCGGATGAGATCGTTCTGCCCAAACCACTGGTAGACACGGGGCTCAGCGTCCTAGACAGCGGCACCCGCCGGCAACAGTTAACTCTTTGGCTGACTGCTCGCGAAAATCCGTTCTTGGCACGAGCAACGGTGAATCGAGTTTGGGCCTTGCTCTTTGGGCGCGGCCTGATTGAACCCATCGACGACATGCGCAGCATCGACATCGCTTCACACCCTGAACTGCTCGAAGAGCTAAGCGAGTATTTTTCACAGTCGGGATACGACCTCCGCAATCTAATTGAAACGCTGGCCAACACTCGAGCCTACCGGCAGTCAACTCGGCACCCCGACGGCCAGCCGGCTCCGGAGCTGTATGCAGTTATGGCAACCAAGCCGTTGACCGAACGCCAATACGCGCTCAGCATCGGGTCGGTTGCGCGGCAAGTCGGGCCGCAAAGCCAAGCGGCTCAACGGGCGCTCCAGCAGCAACTCGGGAATTTGCGCGGTGATGCAAGTGAAGCAAAGCTGGGAGTTGTTAACGCCCTGGTTACGCTCCACGGCCAGTTGGTTGATGCAGTTTCTCGTGGTGAATCCAGTCGACTCCTCAAAGCACTCGAGGCTCCATTCTTGAACAACGAAAAACGTGTCCGATGGCTATTCTTGTCCACTCTTTGCCGCGAACCAACAGAAAACGAGATGACCTCAATACTGGCTTCGATACCGGAAACAGACTCAGCAAACGCCGATGAAGAATCGTCCGACCGTAACTGGCAAAGCGATCTGCTGTGGGCCCTGCTCAACTCGTCTGAATTCGCGATGACCCCCTAGTATGAGTTGCAAGGTGCGCAGCTGTATCACTGAGTTCCGGCCATCTGGAGGATGCTGTGGTTTCAGGCCCCGAATCGTCGCCAACCAAGCGCCAGCATTGCCCCAACCAAGCTCCTAAAGACTCCGTAGCGAAAGCGAAATAGAGGCAGCCAGCGTGGACTACCAGGGATAGCTGCTGGCAATTAAGGACTAGATCATGCACCGTGCACCGAACCACATTCAACGACAGGCCGCGGGTCTCTCCGACCGTAGAGCCAAAGTCTCGCTGGGCGCCGTGGTCGCATTAATCTCTCTAGTCGTTTGTGTAGCGGCGGGAGTGTGGTACACAAATCGCGGAACAACATCAAAACAATCGACTGCCCCTGAGGCTAAATCGTCTGACAGTGCGTCCGATCCGGCTACCGAGTCGAAATCCGGCGATCCTGAGACGGATGATACTACACCGCCCGGAAGTGCTTTGGCCGAGCAGCCTGCTGAAGATCGTTCGGTGGGCGAGCCAAATCAATCCGAACAATCTGTTGCCGATGCTGGTAACGTGAACGCTGAGGATTCCGCTAGGGAGTCACTCGAACAGGAAATTATGGCTGGCAAGTGGACTACGCAGCGTCTGCTCGTCTTGTGCTCTAGCCGCCCGTATTTGCTTGATTTTCACACAAGCCTTAATGGCGTATCACTCGAAGAGTCCGAGCAACTTCAACTTTCGGACCTTGCTGCGGAACTGATGGCTGGCCCAGAGATTGTTCCCGGCCAAGAAGTAGATGATTCGCCGAACATGATGACCGGCAGTGATGCACCCAGCGAAGAACAGGACGACGCTCAAGATGGTGATTTGCCCGCCAGCAACGACAGTGAAAGTCCACTCTCCGAGGACAACGTTGGTGAGATCGAAGATCTGGCAACTGGAGCGCCAGGTAGCGATGCAGCGCCGCCGGCAAGGGAGGATGAGGATGATCGCCAAATGGAATGGAGTGAACTCCTCGACTTGCCGCTAGTTCGTTCAAGTTGGTTGGGCAATCTGGTCGCCGAGGACGATTCGACAGATCAGT
>DNPC01000539.1 GCA_003501565.1 Planctomycetaceae bacterium
GGCTGGCTGGGCATTAGGAAATCACCTCCCGCGCATTGGAAATACGGTGCACCCACGATTGGCCTTGCGCTGGCAATGATGATCTTGGGCGGCGATCCACACTCAGCGGTGAACACCCTTGTTGCGATAAGCGCGTTAGGGCTGCTCGAGTTTGTTTTTCACTCGCGGAAATCGCTTGGCGCAGGTTTGCGCTGGACGGGCGGAGCGGTCGCTGCGATGACGCTCGCCATCATCCTCGCTGGCCTGGTCAGCATGCCTCAGTCATTGGCACTCTATCGGGCTGCGAAGAACAGCCGGCTTGTAAACGCAAGCCAAACGGCCAACCCCGATGACAAGATTCGCTTGGTCCGCAACTACCGGATCTACGACTTTAGTGTGCCGCCGTGGTACGCCACAACGCTCAGCCTGCCGACAGGCTTCGGCGACTATTCACCAAACAACTCCCGGTGGATCAGCGTCGCAAATGCAGAAGCCCGCATGTGGACTCCTTCGCTGTTTTGCGGGAGCTTGGCAATTGTCTGTTTGCTGATGGCGAGCTTTCGCAAGGGGCGCTCTGCGATGACCCTCTACGGCCTCTTTTTCTGTGTGTTCACGTTCCTGGCGTCCACGGGAAGTTACACCGTTACTTGGCTGGCCAAACAGGCACTTACGGGAGTTGGCTTCGTCGAACTGGCTCAAGCACTGCCGGACGACCCAGTGTTTGGCGTCTACTGGTTAATCAGCCAACTCGTTCCAGGATATGACGGCTTTCGCTTTCCGGCCAAGTGGACCACGCTTTTTGCTCTTGGGACTAGCCTGGTTGCGGCGGTTGTAATCCATGAACACCTAGTTACGCTCCAGCCACTGCGATCGGCACTTCGCCGCTATCACCGGTGCATGATCCCAATCGGCCTACTTCTGCTCGGCATTGGCGTGATGCTGGTTGTTGGCGAAACGGCCGCTGTGACTTGGCACTCAGGACTGCAGGAGTATCTGACAAGGGAATCCAGGGACGCCTGGCTCGGCACTCCAGATGTAGCTGCGATCGGTTGGACGTTATGTGCGGCAAGCATTCCGATCGCGGCGTTAATTGGCTTTCGGGCAGCTCTAGCCTCGGGTAGCCTTCGCGTCCTGACGCTAGTAGTGTTTGCCGAACTGAGTTTGGTGGCCAGTTGCTGGACTTCTTTCGTTCCCACCGATGCTCTGGAATCCAGTCCCACCCCGCGAAACTCCGGTGTATGTCTTTGGGCTGACTCCACCGAAGCTAGCATTTGCCGAGATAGCCCGGGGCAGAGCTTTTCAGCGAGGCAAGTTGCCGCCTACCAAACGGAGTACCTCCTTGGAAAAATCGCGTTGTTGCATGACACAGCCGCACTTTCGAATACACAAACGCTTTCACCGCGATCAATTAGCCGAATGTTAGGTCATTTTCAGCGTCTCGATGATTTGTCCGTCAATCAAGTGCGTCTGGATAGCGCACTTCGAAACGTCGGTGTTACCCACCGACTTGTGAGGACGAGTTCAACAGACGGAGAACCCAGCTTCCGATGGCTTAAGATCCCCAATCCCAGGCCCCTGTGCACCGCTCCTCGGGCGGCTAACGTGAGTTGGGAATGGCCCACGAACTCAGAATTGTCGCTCGTCGTTGAATCGGATCTACCAACCAGCGTCACAGTTCGGCAAATCAATGATGGTGGTTGGAACGCCGTGTCGCTGAGCGATCAAAACGATGACTATCACCCCAACATCGAAACTTCGAAATTGGGGTTCATCTCGATTGATGTGCCGGCGGGGCGAACACAACTCCGTTTGACTCGCAAGTTCGCTTGGTAGTGCCTACCGTGAGCAAACGCCATCTCACGTCGCGCCTTCTGCGAGCAGGGCTTCGAATTGGTCTTCGGTTAGAACACTAACGCCAAGCTGGTTAGCTTTATCGAGCTTACTACCCGCCTTTTCACCCGCGACCAGATAATCTGTCTTGCTCGAAACACTGCTTGCGCTCTTGCCCCCTGCGGACATAATCAGTTCCTTGATCTGATCGCGCGTATACTTCGTGAGACTTCCGGTGACTACGATGTTCTTGCCTGCAAGAACGAGCGACTGAGTCGGTGAATCCGATTGCGGATGTTCTAGACTTACACCTACCGCCTCTAATGCTGCCAAAGTCTCCGCGCCCTCGGCACTCCGCAGATAGTCGTATACGCTCTGAGCAATGATTTCGCCGATCTCATCAACCTCGGCAATTTCTTCTACGCTTGCCTCCTTGAGCGCTGCAATAGACTTGAAATGCTCCGCGAGTAAACGAGCGCTGGTTGTCCCCACATGCCGAATGGAAACGGCCGCTAGCACCCTAGCCAGTCCACGCGACTTACTATCTTCAATCGCAGATAGAAGTTTGGCAATTTTGCGAGTACCGAAACCATCCAGTGAGGCTAAGTCTTCCTTTCCAAGACGGTACAGCGCAGCGGCCCCATCGACTAGCTTGGCAGCCACCAACTGGTCGACGATCTTTTCACCCAGGCCGTCGATATCCATCGCCTCACGGCTGGCAAAATATCTGAGCTTCTGGCGCAGCTTTTCGGGGCAGCGTGGGTCCAAGCAGCGAATGTAGACGCCGCCCTCATCCTTCTGCAGCTCGGAATCGCATTCGGGACACTGCACGGGAAATTGGTAGGGTTTTGAGCCGTCTTTTCGACGATGAAGCTCCACACGCACCACACGTGGAATGATCTTGCCAGCCTTTTCGACGACTACCCAATCCCCTTCGCGAATGTCCTTTCGTTCAATTTCTTCGGCGTTGTGCAAGCTCGCACGGGCAACCGTGGTACCTGCTAATTCAACCGGCTCGAGCTCTGCAACCGGCGTAACCGTTCCGGTCTTTCCCACTTGGGTGCGAATCTCGTTTAGCTGCGTTACGGCTTCGTACTTTTCAATTTTGTAGGCCACTACCCAGCGAGGCGCTTTGCTAGTAGACCCAAGTTCATCGCGTTGTGAAAAAGCATCCACCTTCAACACCAAGCCATCTACCTCGAACGGCAGTTCGTGCAATTGTTCTTGAATCGCATCGATCTTACCAATGACCTCAGTCGCCGATGCGAAATAGTGCACGTGGGGTGTCGCGGGCAGTCCATAACCACGCAGTTCATCAAGGAATTCGCGGTGTGTTTTTGCCTTCAGCCCCTCACAGTAACCAACACCATGGCAGAAAAGCCGCAGTTTTCGCTCGGCGGCTATTTTCGGATTCTGCAAACGCAGCGTTCCCGCGGTTACGTTCCGTGGGTTGGCAAATGGAGTTTGCCCTGCGTTGACACGACGCAGGTTCAGAGTCGCCAAATCCTGGCTCGTCATATACGCTTCGCCACGCACTTCCAGCAGAGCAGGGGGGCTGCCGAAGAGTTTCAGTGGGACGTCTCCAATCGTCCGAACCGTGTGCGTAATATCTTCACCAACCCGGCCGTTGCCTCGCGTCAATGCTCGAGCCAGAATGCCATCTTCGTAAATTAACGTCGCGGCAACTCCGTCAATTTTTAGCTCCAGCACCCACTCGACGGACTGTCCTTCAAGCGATTTCTCTGTTCGCTTTAGATACTGTCGCAGTTCATCGAGGCTGTAAGTGTTTTCGATCGATAGCATCGGCACACGATGCTCGACTTGCTGCAGGTCGCTGCCAACTTCGTCGCCAATCCGTTGGGTTGGGCTATCGGCAGTAACCCAATCGGGGTGTTCTGCCTCGATCGCCTTCAGCTGTTGCATCAGCTGGTCATACTCGAGATCCGAGATCTCCGGCGTAGCGTCCAAGTAATACTTGCGATCGTGATAACGAATCAACTCACGCAGTTCTTCAAGTTCTTTGGCAGAGGCCATAAGAATCAGCTCGCATCAACGACTTGACAATCAGGTGAAGCGAATATTTGAGCTTAGCGAGCAGCGGCAATCAAGGCAGTTGACAGCGGTCACGGGCAAACCGCCGTCCCGACATCTAAGCCAAGTCGCGATCCTCGAACAGCAAGAGCGCGAGGAACATGGCGAGCATTACGTACAGCAGGCAATAGATTAGGTTACCCGACAGCAGCGACATTGTGATCGGGCTTCCCGCATCGATGGCTGCCTGGAGCGAGAAGTGCTCCAGAATCGGAATAATGGTGGCGATGAGCTGCGCCACAAATCTGACGATCTCAAAACCTTCTTGTGTACTACTTACCAAAGACGTCGTTAGGTTCCCGACAACGTAGATCGCGAAGCAGACGGACAGGTTCGCAAGCTGCGGAATGCGAGTTGCCAAAGCCACGCTGATCGCCGTTAGAACGACCGATTGCATGAACGCCATCGCCAGTCCCGGAATCGTGCTGATCATTTCCAGGTGACTTAGTTGCCAGTTTGCTCCCTGCTCGCTGGACTCCTTGGCGTCATACAGTGGCTTGTAGGAAACGGCGCCTAACTCAAGCGTCCCTAGGACGACAAAGATCAAGAACAGGACCCAGAAAATCCCAAGGAACTTTCCAATCACAAAGCTGCGACGCTGGATGGGTTTGCTAAGTACGGTCAGGGCTGTCTTGCCTTCGATTTCTTCGCTAACAGAGCTACTGGCTGACCAAACGCCCTGGAAAGCAGCAATCAACATGATAGTTGTGATGCCGCAATCCTTGAGAATCTTGATGTCCTCGCCGAAGGTGTAGAACGGCAAGAATTCAAACAGCAGAATTAAGCAGACACCCAGTGCCATTAAGACCAAGAAAAGTGGCTGCGCTAGCTCGTTTTTGACCGTCGCGTGCGCAACTGCCGAGACGCGTGGAGCAACAGCACGCTGCAGTAGTATCGCTAGACCGACTAGCAATACGACGATTGCCGAGACGACGAACGTTGTTGCCTCCGGAACAGGCGGGTTCGTGAAAGCAACGACAACTACCTCAGCGGGATCAATCTCGCGATTTTGGATATGCAGCTGGGTGCCTTCCTCGAAAGGTACTGGCAGCTCGTCGATCTTCTGACTGCGCGTCCAATTGACCTCACCTTCGGCCGGCACTTCTACAGGCACTCGGTCAAACTGGGAACTATCGGCTGCGTCAGCCAAGAGTACGCGAACATTGCTCGAGACGGAGAGCGAGGCCAACAATTCGAAATCGATCGGCAAGTCCACCGGCACCAATTCCGCATCGCCATCTGCTGGTCGCCCAGCGATGTCAAATCGGTAGGTTCTTTCGCCAGACGAAAACAGCTGTGGAATGCTGGCCAGTGCCCGCTGCGGGTTCACTACGATGGGAATCGAAGCCAAGCCGCAGGCCCAAACTGCTCCTCCGATTGCGACAATCCCGAGAGCACACGCAAGCAAGTAGCCAGGCGCACCTTCCGTAATGGTGCCGAACGACTCACGTGCCGCCTGCTTATTGGACCCGAAAACTACCGCCCAGCCGGCAATGGCACAGCACAACGCCAATCCTACGCCTAGCAAGAGCGGTTCCTGGAGTTCACTCGAACCTTTTGCGGCCGGAGGCAATTGTGTCCAAACGATAGCAAACAGGACTGCGGTAATCACAGCGGCAACCACGTGCCCCATCGGTGAACGGGACAGCTGCTCCCATGCAGAAATGTTGCTAAGCAATTTCAGCAAGAGCATCACAATTGCCAAGGCGATTAAGCCAAATGCAATCCCGACGGCCAGAAACCAAATGGGAGTTAGCCAAGTCGAAACCCACCACTCATCGGTACTTTGAGCCAGCGGAAGAGCAGGGAGGCCGACAACAAAGTCCAGCATTGTTTCACCAGAGGTTGGGCGGAAAACGAGACAATTTTGATGAGGACTCCATCGTAGTCAGATCCCAAGATATCGAAAGCCTGGCAAGTCGTCTTGGCCAGGTTTCAGATCCGTTTATGACTCGAGAAGTACCAGGTCGTAAAGCTCTGCTAACGATTAAACTACCTGGTCATCGCAGGGAGACCGGGCAATTTTGAGTGTACGCTCAGCGCGATAGCAATGTTCGCGGCTCAAGCCGACTTTCAGCGGCATTTCTCGCGATCCCCAGCAATGTCACCGAACTATAAGGTCTTCGGCGATCTTGAAGTCTTCGAATTCAGCAGCTTCAATTTCCGTCCACTCCGATTTTTCGTCCACGATGTTCCGAGCCAATGTCTGGCGGATGTCAGTCAGGAACGCTTGCAGCTCCTGGGGAGTCCCCTCAGCCAACAACCGCACCGAAGCATCCGAGGCATTGCGAACTCTCCCGCAAACTTGGTACCCGGCTGAAATATCGAGCACTCGCATGCGGAAACCGACTCCTTGAACTCGGCCGTCATACTTCGTTTCCACGCGGCTTATCACGGTCAGCACTCCCCCCAAGTAGAAACTGCTATTGACATCATTTTGCTGCCATTCGTACCGTCAGGCTGCTAGTTTCGCCAGCTTTCTGCTGGACGCTCAATGCCGCCAACAGTGTCCCAAAATGCGTGCGATCCGCAGGAAACCATGATAGTCAGCACCACCCTAGCCACCGTTTATCGGGTATTGGGCATCCTAGGGATTTCCACACTGATCCTCTCAAACGCAATTGCGAGTGACAGGTCCTACGTTTTACTGCAATCGGCCAGTAAATCGGAAACGGTCCAATCGGGCATCGTCACCGAGGATCCCCGCGGTTACACGATTGAGCTTACGCCGGATTCCAAGGCTTGGGTACCGCGAAATCGAGTGCAATTTATCGGCAAGTCGCTTCAGGAAGTCTACGCATTTCGCTGCCAACGTATCAGTTATTGGAGCTCAGGTGATCACCTCGAAATGGCTCGATGGTGCATCCGACATGATCTAGTGGACGAGGCCTCACGTCACTACTTGGAGATTCCAACTCGGTACCAAGACCGGCCTCAAATTCGGCAGGTTGGCCAGCAAATCAAGTCGAAACTCTTGGCGGACAACGGATTCCGGCAATACCTCGGCCTTCCCCAAGAAACAGCTGTCGCAGCTCCTAGTGGACGGTCTTTCGCGGCCGCTGCGAGTGCTAACCAGGCCCAGGGGACCGTAGTAACCGCCTCTGCAACATCGCCATCGATTTCACAGGAAGCGAAAACTCGCTTTTTCTCACGCGTTCAGCCAATACTGCAGAATCGGTGCTCGCAAGCAGCTTGCCACGGATTCCGCTCGTCGAACGACCTGCGATTGCTCGAGCCGTACGGACAGGCGTTTGCTCGAATTTCAACAGCTAATCTCGAATCGACCGCGAAACATGTTGGGCCTGCCCCGGCTGACTCCAGAGAACTCGTCGATCCAGGAAAACACGCTGAATCGAGCAACACGCCTGCCTTGGTGCACTATGCGACAACTGCACATGCCAAGCAGCGTACACCGGCAATTCAGCCTGACGAAACCGTACTCGTACAGGAACTGCTCGACTGGTGCAAAGTTGCCAGCGGGCAGGTGGTGACGGCCGAGGGAACCGCCGCGTTGCAAGCAGCCGTCCAACCGGCACACTTAAATGCGACTTCCACGGATCAGTCAAACAGCAACGTCTCAAGCCATGGCGTTACTCCGCGTGGCCTGCAACAAGTGGGTCCCGGCGGAAGCCAACTCCGCGCAGTTCCAGAATCCGTGAATGGGTCGCTGGAAACGAACGCTTCGATGTTGAGTGAAATTGATGCCCTCGAAGCCGAGTTGGAGAGGATATTGAATGCTAAGTCCAGTCCACGCTCGAGCGATTCGGTTCCAGCAGGCCATAAATCCAGCTCTACTCCGACGGGTTCGACCGGTATTCAAGGGCACGTGCCCAGCTCTTTGAAAACAAATCCCGCTGATCCCTTCGACGCATCCGTCTTCAACAATCAACCTAAGCGGTAGACTCCCTGGACACTCCAGAGCCTCGCTGCCGAACGGTTAATGCCTGCTGGGCCAAACGGCGGCCAGATTGAGCACAAGCTTCTATTTGCACACGGCTTTTCTTAAGTATCGCAACTCCACCTCGCGATATCTTGCGGTCACACTAGAATGCGACCTTTAAACTCGAGACAATTCCGCCCGCGGGCGATAATATCCCCTCACAGTCCTCATCACACCGAGCCACAGGAACCTTCAAG
>DNPC01000456.1 GCA_003501565.1 Planctomycetaceae bacterium
CACAGTTATTTGCTCTCGTCTGTCATTGCTCAGGGATGTAAATCGCGCTGCCCACTGATTGGCGACATCGTGGACCATGGGATCATTCAGCAAGATTAGCGACTGCGCGGGAACATTGGAAACATTTCGCCGTCCCATCGAGCTAAACGGCGGTGGCCGATCGAACGTTTGCATAAATGGTGATAGGAAGTTGCGACGCACCGCAATGTAAATTGACCGTCGTTTGTGGCCGTCTGCGGGGCCATTCTTTGATGGTCGACCACGGCCTTGCATGAATTCGGTCAAGTGCACGGGGACAGGTGGACCGAACATGGCCGCATCTAACGTTCCGGCCACGAAGAACAGGCTGTCACGAATTGCCTCGCCCTGCAGCCGGCGCGGTGGGCGCGAATGCCAGAGTAAGTTTTTGGGGTCTGTTTCCGTTGCTTCAGAGGTGGGACTCTTGCCCTGCATGCGATAAGTCTGACTGAGTACGATCTTGCGAACAAGGCGCTTCAGACTCCGGCCGTCGTTAATGAAGTGTAACGCAAGATAGTCAAGCAACTTTGGATGTGTTGGGCGTTCACCGAGCACACCGAAATCATCCGTTGTGGGGACAATGCCGCGGCCTAATAGGTGGTGCCAAACGCGATTTACAAACACTCGACCAGTCAGAGGGTTTTCGGGTGCATTTATTTTCATCGCGAGCTCAAGTCGTCCGCTTCCAACGGAGTGGCTACCACGTTGCGTGGGGGACGAAGGTGCGTCTTCATGTTCCCGTTGATGTGCTGCCACCGAGGCGTCAGACCTCAACGCAGTTAGCAGCGATCTTGGAACAACTCTACCGGGATTTCCACTGTCGCCGCGAATAAGAATGCGGCCATCTTCTGCCGTTCCGTCACGCATTGCCATGGCCAAATCGGACTCGCGACGAATATTATTCTGAGCGTGCGAGACAGCCGTTCGCCACTGCTCGATGAGTGATGCAATGCCAGCGGCATCTTCGGCGCTCAAGTTGGCCTTCAAACGATCTGTCGCATCATTCACTGATGCTTCAAGCTGTACAAGGGCGTCTTTGACTGCTGATTTTTGCGCACCTGTTACATCGCTAGCCATACAACAAACGATTAACTCCGAGCCTTGCTTTGGAGTAAATTCAAGGTGTATCCGGTGTCCGGAGTATCTTGCGAGCCGCAGATCTACCCACTGCAACCGATCAGCATCGGTGAACTTTACAATTGTCTCGCCGTGCAACGGGCCGTTTACCAAACGATGTGAGTCGACACAGACAACTACAGTGCCCTCACCGCGAACCAAACAGCTGAGAGATCTACCCGAAAATTCGATCGTCGGCGTACGCAATGTTCGGCCGGGCTGATTGACAGCAATCAGTTTATTCTTGGTATTCATCGGTGGCTCGGACTCGTTCTCGAGTACGTCCCACATCGCGTTGTAGGTAGCACCTGGCAAGCCAGTTAGGCGCCATGAATCCTTAGCGGAAACTTGTTGAACACTCCCAATGCTCCGCGGACCGGAGCCGAATGCGAATCCATCTTGAATCCAGGTTGAATGTTGTTTCCAAATACCGGTGTAGTCGATGACAATTTTTTCTGAAATGTCATCCAGCAGTTCGGCTGATTCGAGTTGCTTCTTCGATGCATCAAGTAGTGAGTTCAGTTCCTGCCCGAGGATTTCCTGGAATTGTTTCTGCAGTAAATGTTGTTTAGCCGTGTATTGCGCCGCAACCTGTTGGTTGTGCAGCTGGGACTCAAACCGTACTTGGTGATAATCACTGCTCTGTAGGTAGCCACTGAGCGCGTAATAGTCTGCAGTGGAAATTGCGTCAAACTTGTGGTCGTGGCAGCGTGCGCAGGCAACCGTTACGCCCAAGAACGTTTTGCTCATTACATCGATCATGTTGTCAAAACGATCGGCTTCATCTTTCCGAATGTCAACCGGCGAGTGCACCCATTCGCCAAGGAACCAGAAGCCGGTGCCCAGCACCGATTCATTGAACCCGTGTTCTGGATTCAGGCGTGGACTATCGAGCAAGTCACCCGCCAAATGCTCAGTCAAGAATTGGTCGTAAGGTACATCGGCGTTTAGCGCTCGAATCACGTAGTCGCGATACTGGAATGCGTTTCGTGCGTCTTCGTCAAATTCGTGGCCACGGCTCTCTGCATACCTGACCAAATCAAGCCAATGCCTCGCCCACCGCTCACCGAATTGTTCGGAAGCAAGTAGCCGGTCTACGACGCGTCGCAATTCACGTTCGGAATGATTCTCGGTAAACTCCTGCACTTCTTGGGCGGTGGGAGGCAGTCCAGTCAAATCGAAGTGCAACCGCCTTAAAAGAACTGCGGGGTCAGCCGTTGGAGCTGGCTTCAGGTTGGCGGACTCAAGCTTTGCTAAGACGAATTGGTCGATCGGATCACGCGGCCACGCCGTATCTACGACCTGTGGTGGTGCGGTGTCAATCATGGGCTGCCATGCCCAGTGCTCATCGCGACGCTTGGGCAAATCGAATTCATCAGCCAGAGCCGCAACGACCTCTTCATCTGGCCACACCGCTCCTTGGTTGATCCATTGTTCAAAATCGGCGATCGCTGCGTCCGGCAGTTTTCCCGATGGTGGCATCTCATACGACTCATAGCGAACCGCTTCCATGAAGATGCTAGCGCCAGCGTCGCCAGGCGCGATAGCCGGTCCATTATCGCCGCCACTGATTAGTCCATCTCGGTGGTCAACGCGAAGTGAGGCTTTTAGCGAATCCGATTCTGCACTGTGGCATTCGTAACAATGCTGAACCAAGAGCGGGCGAATTCGAGTTTCGAAGAACTCCAATTTTTCTGCCGCAGAAGTATCACGTGGCACTCCAGCGCTGCTGAACTGTGTGCAACATAGCAACGCTACAAATACGACGAAAGTCGAAGGACGAAAACTCATGAGGGCAAACCTGTTACGGACGTAACTTGTTGCAAAAAGGCGGCGGGAATTGGAGGGATGATCGGGCTGGCTTATCAGTGTTTCATCCGACAGAGCGGGTTGGCAATGGCGTTTGGAAACTAGATGAGATTCTAACACAGTTCATCCGTTTACGCTGTCGCTAGTGTTGGGCAGTCGGAGCTAAGCTCCTGATGGACTAGCCGTTCGGCGCTGACCAGGATAACGCGGCGCTGACCAGGATAACACTGTGAACGAATGACAGGAAATGTTGATCCGTTGGTCTTCAATATTCGTGTTTGCACTTCGCTTTAGAAATGATGCATTGCGTCCACGCCCTGCTCTATCTTCGACTAGTATCGATGAGCGGCAAGCAGCAACGCACGAAGACGAATTTTTCGTCCGGGGAGAGCTTGGTGAGTACACGCTGGTTCTTCTTGGCCGTGGTCTCGCCCGCTTTGATAAAGCTGGGCGTCAGGGCTCGCAGCTTCACCCGCCACTGTTCAGCCGTTTCGCCACCGGCGGGAAGCACAAAGACTTG
>DNPC01000380.1 GCA_003501565.1 Planctomycetaceae bacterium
TGGGCCCGCCTCCACTCCGAGCTCCGCACAAAGGCGGGATCAATGCTTATGAAACGCAGTGCATCGGCAGCGATGCTGATCAGCAGCTTAGAAACCAACCAAATCACCGTCGATCAGCTAGCACTTTCTACGATCAGCGCGCTTCGACAGTATTCAAATCGCGAATTGCGCAATCGAGCAATAGACGTTCTGGGACGGCCGACGGAACGTGGTGTAGTGGTTGGTGAGTATTTGTCCAGGATGCCGTCGCCGTCCCAGCTTATGAGCAGTGCGACAACACTAGAATCCGGCAAACTACTGGTTGACCAAAACTGTGCGGTTTGTCACTCGCCCCAGAATGACCGTCCCGCCATTGGTCCACCTCTCGAAAACCTGAAACACTGGACATTACAACAGTGGGTTACAGCAGTCATGAACCCAAACCAGACGGTTGACACTCAGTACCTACAGACGATAGTCCTGAGCAAAAGTGGCGAGGTATTCACCGGTGTTAAGATTGCGGAATCAAAGAACGACATTACCCTCGCGAAATCCGACGGCAGCAGAATAGCTATTCCCAAAGCCGAAATATCGGAGCAAAAAACATCAAAACTCTCGCTGATGCCTGAAGGCTTCGAAGACAAACTAGCGCCTGAGCAACTTGCTACACTCATCGCGTACTTGCGTTCACGTTAGGCTCTCTAGGGCCCTCGATTCGTCGAAGAACAGAAGTCCCTTTCACCTTTGGCGCATGGATGCTCGGCCACTTCTTCTTGAATGCGATTTCGGGCAGACTTTGACTCTTATCCTATCGCCAAACTGACCAACCAACATCCGAGGGCCAGCACCAGCAAGCCCGTTGCAGCTGAATCTACACTTGACCAACCCGTGCCGCTTCGGCGCAGTCCATTGAGTATCGCGCCGGTTGGACAGCCAAAGCGACAGTACGCCATCGGTGAAAAGACGGAAAGCGTAAGGCCGCCAAAGGCGATAACGACGGTAGCCCAGCCTGCAACCGTCCACACCCAGGCGTCAAACGGCTCGATGTCGACGAGGCTAAATCCAAGGCGACCTACTGCTACGATGATAACCCACCCCAACAAGAGCAACGGTATCACCTTCATCGCTCGTTGCAAGTATTGTGGTAGTCGCAACCTAAGCGGCAACCGATTACGCAAGAGCTGCTGAACAGCTCCGTGCGGACACATGTGCGAGCAATAAGTGTTCTTTCCCGACAAGACGGGAAGCAAAACCGCTGCAACAGACAGCGCTACCAACCCGATGCACTTGGCCCAAGCAATGCCATGCATGGCCCATCCTGCCCAAAGGGCCTGAGACAAGAGATCCCCGTTGAGCCATCCCATCCAAACGATCACGCCCACCTGCAGGGTAACGCGCATCGCTGCATAACGTTTGAGCCGCGTGTTGGCCACCAACACAGCAAAAATCACGAAACCGATTGTGCTAACGTCACGCGTTGTTAACCACTTTTCGGCACGCACGTTAGAATCGGAATCGTGACTCGCACGCCGCAATCGTTCTGCGACCTGCTGCCGGTTCCGTGCTGCAGCGACCACAGCCTTGGCAACTGCTTGGCTGGTCATCGTCGCGCCGCTAACTCCCTCAATGGACTCAACATCCACCTCAGCCAATTGGTCGAGTGTTAGGCCGTTGAACAGCCGAGGAAATCCCCAGTCCTCTCTCACGTAGTCGGTATACGGTTCGTTGTCGAAACTCTCCAGCACGGTCAGGCCCAGCACCGTATCTTTATTGTCTAGCCGGATAATCGCGTCTGTCGGGCCCTGGTAACCGATTATCGTATCGCCCACCGGCGCGACGCGCAACCATCGCTCGGTCTTGTCAGCATCTCCCTCGGCCATGCTTTCCGCCTCCGCCGAAATCTCCGGATTCATACGCTCGTAAAGCCCTGTGCGCCGGTTGGCTCGAGCATTTACCTCTTCAAGCTCCCGGACCGGATCGGGGAATCGCAAGCTTGAGAATTCAAAAACCGGGGTCTCATTGGTTTCGGTATCCTGAAGGCGTTTGCGTAGCGACTGGACGATCGCAAGGCTTGTCAACGTCGCACCGGAAACCGCGTCGACCTTCCAGTCCTTGATATCCGAGATGTTTCGACCGATAAGAGAGGACAAGAACTGGTCGTCTTCGTGAATTTGTTGCACGTGATCGCGCGTATCAGCGCTCTTGACGATTTCGACATGACTGATTGTTGCATCTGGACTGGCAACTACCAGAATGTCGGTCGGGCCACTGAATCCGAGCACATCCGCGGCAGCGGGCTGTGTAAACGCGGCTAAAGCCACGCGTCCCCCCTGGGCGTCGAGTACTTCGTGCCACGCAGCTCCACCGATTCCTGTTGTTTGACAGCGAACTGCACCAGAAACAACAGCCTTAATCTTGTCCAGCCGTCCAGGCGTAATCTCATCGCCGCTAAGTGGCTGACTCTCGAAAGTCGTCGACCAATGAATAATCGCAACGATAGCAACCAGGACCGACGCGCGGTAACACTGAAGGCCTAGACGTCGCCAAAACCGCTGCGTTTGGTCAAGTTGCTCACGCGGTTTGCGGAACTTCTTCTCTGGAAGCACCTCGACGACCGGCAAACTTACTTTGGCCAACGCTGGCTCCACGACACAAGACTATCGTGCAAGAAATTGCACCGCATCGGCATGTACATTTCCACCCGCATCCTTGCCCGTAAGCTCGACGACACATTCCACGCCTGCCGTCAATGCAATCGAACCGAGCGACACAAAGCCATCAGTGGGCGGAGTCTTGCGCATATCGATCAAACGTACTAAATCGTCACCATTACTGGTAACTGTGCATTTGGCTGCCGCAGCCCGATTGGCGTGACTGAGATAAGCAACGCGAATTTCGTAGTCGCCAGATTTCTCCGGGGTGAACTTGAAACGAATCCACGCATCAGGCTTTCCTGAGTAGAGGTAGCCGTGGCCAACGTATCCCTTCAGTCCTGTACCTGACGTCCACCCCTTTGATTTCTCGGCTTCGGTGTCGTCGATAACGATGCCTTTCAATTTACTTGGCTTGCGACCCGACATTGGGCCAAGCGGGCCGGCCAGATCCATAGCATCTTCTGGGATGACAATTTCACTATCGACAGTTTCGCGGCGTGCTTTGCCGGGCAAGTGAAGCATTTCGAGAAGCTCCGGCAAATGGTTTTCGTAGACATCTCTCGGCAGACAATCGTTGAGCTTACAAAGACTGGCCGCTTTACCTACAACTTCCCCCATCATCCCGCAGGTTTTCATAACCCGCGTTGTTCCCAAAGCTTGGTGCGTCACACTAATGTTGCGCCCCGCCATGAACAGATTGTCGATATTGCGACTGTAGAAACAACGATATGGCACCGGATATCCATATTGACGATCAATCCGACGATCGTGGACCGCGATGCTAATGAACGGGTTGTCAGGGAATTTATCCGCATACTGTTCCTTAGGGTAATGCAGGTCAATCGACCAAGTGCTCGGTACACAACCATCTGGGAAATCTCGCTTCGAAACGATGTCTTCCTGAGTAAGTACGACGTCACCCATTAAACGTCGCGATTCACGTGGACCGCCGATGTAGGCGACCCACGTCAAAATTGCATTTTTATGTTCCGCTGCGCCATCCCGGTTCTTCATCGCGTTAAACGCGCCGTACACAGCGCGGAGATTGTGGTCTCGAATACCTTCCGCGTCGCCGATGGCGTCCTTATCAAAACCGCTTTCCCAGAACCACTGACCGTGATGATCTCGTGGGTAAGGAAAATCCTCCATGTTCAGGTCAAGTGCCCAGGGTGTCTCAGGGAAATCTGCCGGTGCTTCCGCTTCGTCCCAGCGCCACATGTTGCTCATTCCCATGCGGCCAGCCTCTTCCATTTCCCAGTCCGCTTGGGCGAGAAAGCCGATCGTTCCGTGTCCGGTACAGTCAACAAACATCTTCCCAACGAATTCGCTCTGTTGGCTGGTCCGAGTATCGAAGGCGGTCACTGATCGGATCTGTCCCGCCTCTGTCGCCACCTTAAAGGCGTGGTGGTTGAGGTACAAATCGATATTGGGTTCCGCTTCGATGATCGCGAGCTTCACATCGTCGCCAAATTCATCTTTGCGTCCCGGAGACTTCGTCGCCTTGTCCGCAAACTCCTCAATAATCTCACCGATTCGCGGGTAACGTCCGCGGCGAATATTCCCCATTGCCCAAACCCGGACTTCGCTACTGCCATTTCCCCCCAGGACGGGTCGATTCTGGATCAGGGCAACTTTGCAGCCCATCCGCGCCGCGGAGATCGCGCTGCCCATACCGGCGTATCCACCGCCCACGACGACCAAATCATATCCAGTGCGAACGATGGGTTCCTTGGTTACGCCAGTCAGTTTGCGCCGCCACTGGGCAAGTGGCTCCGGTGTATTGGGGGGATCAATCTTGGATTTTGAAAACAGAATCGCATCGCACCTACCATCAAAGCCCGTTAGGTCGCGGATTTCCAGCTGTACTTCGTCGCTGTCGACTCGGATCAAGCCGCCGTACTGCCAGTTCCAACTTGCTGATTCGGTCCCGAACTCTGTGTCCAGCTCTTCACCGCCGATCGCCAGTTTGAATCGCCCGGGTTTACCTTCGGCACCCCACCGGGCTACCCAATCTTTGGTTCGAACGTAGACATGGTATTCGCCAGCAGAAGGCAGAGTGACTGAAGTTTTCGCGGGCTTAACAGGTCGCCCTAGACCATGAGCTAACAGGTACGGCGAACCCATCTCATCGATGAATTGCGTATCGAGCTTCCAGCCACCTAGCGAGTCAAAGCTCTCCGCCTCCACAAGTGTCTGGTCGGCAAGCGCATTGGTTCTGAAATTCGAACCACTGCCGAGGCACAACAACAGCAGGACAGGCAAGACCACAAATTGCTTGAATTTTCGCATATTGATCGTTTTTTTGAGTTGTGGGGGCTGGTCGAGAAGGCGAGAAGTGGATGTCTGGCTAACAAATATAGTCATTTTTTCTTTGTAAGCACCATTGGACTGGCTCGGACGATCCGTCTCACCTTTTTC
>DNPC01000832.1 GCA_003501565.1 Planctomycetaceae bacterium
CAATCCTCTCCGGTGCGACCATCTGATTTCATCCCAGACAATCGCGGCAAAAGGTGCAAGGCCTCGTGGGCGCAAAGTGCCACCGAACCATGCAAAGTAACGATCCTGGTAAACGACGCCGATGCTGGCCGCGAGCGGCTCTCCAGCCTTTAGGGCGAGCCGAACTTGCAGCGAGTCGGTTGGCATTAACTCAAGAGCGGAATGCAACAGTTGGCAATCCACCACAGGAATGCCGCTTCGGCGCAGGCTAGTTCGGATCATGCGATGAGCTGCTGAAACTCCAGCCCGCGTTTCATCGCGAACGACCGTGACGCCGCGTCGGCCCGTTCTGCGAATTGAGCTGCGCGTTTGTTTGCCAATGTTATTCCACAACTCAGCCTCGGGGCGGGACGTGTCGACCAGGTAATTGCTGAACTCGAACCAACGATATCCGCATGCCTCAAGCGTGTCTTGGAGCTGTGGTGATGGTTCGTGATGCAAACGGATCTCTGAAAACAAGCTCCGGCGATTTGCCTGGCCATCGTGCCACTCAACGAGGGCGGCAAGTGCCTCGTAACCCTCGGGAGTGCCATCGCAAATCGGCGGGCTGAACATCACGTTGCGCGTCGAGAATGGTCGTGCTAGTCCGGCGGCACTCGTGATCTGAATGCTCGAAAGAATGGCACGCACAGCCCCACGGTCGTCGATGCAGGCAGCGGCGAGCGGATAATTTTGAGGTGTGGCGGTGAACGCCTCGAGCATTGCGAGCGAGTGAAAAAACGTGGCCTCAGGCGAATGCTGAACAAACGCTTTCCACTGCGATGCGATTTCGAAGGCATCAACTATTTTGAACGAATTGGCCATTGGGCGTGCTGAGATGGCTAGTAAACATCGCTAATCGACCAGTGTAGTTGGGACTTTTGTGAAACGGCTACACCCAGAATGACTAATTCCAAAGTTTGCGGGTGTTAGGTAGGGTTATTCAGGGGCGCATAGAGTGTCGAAAAATCGCCGAATAGCCAAACTGCAATTAGAATGGACGGAGTCAGTGTCAAACCGACTCTGAACCTCACTCCAGCCCTACTCCCGTTCAAAACTGCCCGATGGCGTTTCGTATTACCGTAGCCGCGTCGTACTCCGCACAGCCCATCAGTCGGGGTGCGATATGTCTGGCTGAAAAGCTCCAGCTGCCGATCGAGCTGGATTTTACGGCGTACGGGCAAGTATTTCAGACGCTATTGGCGCCGCCGCCGGCCGACCTTCTATTCGTGCCAATTCGCTGGAGCGATTGGGACGACCAAGGACACAATCTCGAACCTGTCGTTGATGAACTGAGCCGATATGCGGAGCAAGCTCGCCATACAGACTTGCTGATCGCAGTGGGGCCCGAGAGCGAAGCCAGCGAATCGTCGCGGTTTGCAGATGCCGACGCAAGGCTGGCTGAGAAGCTTATTGCGCTGCCTCACGTCTCGCTAATCGTCGGAGGGCCTCACAATGGTGAATTGGCATCTCCGTCCGTGATCTTTGATCCGGTCAGTCTCAAGACCGGGCATATACCCTACACAACGGAGTACTTCGACACGCTGGCTGCGCAGTTGGTACGTTATGTTTACCATGCTACGCGGCCGCCAGTGAAAGTCGTTGTCGTAGACGCTGACAATACGTTGTGGAACGGCGTTTGCGGCGAAGTAGGACCGGCCGGTGTCGTGGTCGAGCAAAGGCATCACGCGCTACAGCGCCGACTTCTAGAGCTTAAGCGGGCCGGGGTGCACCTGGGGTTATGCAGCAAGAACGAACCGTCAGACGTCTGGGCGGTATTTGAGCAGGTCGATGGGATGCTTCTTGGGAGAAGCGACTTTTCGACGTCGCGAGTAAACTGGGATGCGAAGAGCCAGAATATCGAGGGCATTTCCGCGGAGTTGGGGTTGAACCCAGAGAGCTTCGTTTTCATTGACGATAATCCAATGGAGATCGCTGAAGTACAGAGTCGGCTTTCCGGTGTTACGTGCTTGCAAATGATGCAGCAGAGTGAGCAGTTCAACCGATTTGTTGACAGCGCTTGGCCACTGGATATTCCCAATTCTACGGACGAAGATGCTGGCCGGACCGCACGGTACGCTCAAGAGCAGCAGCGAGACGAGGCTGCTCAGCGCAGCGATTCTCTAGCCAGTTTTCTGGGCGAGCTAGGGCTCGAGCTTTCTCTTGAGTATTGCACTGATGATAGCGTTGACCGGGCGGTTCAGTTAACCGAGAGAACCAATCAGTTTAATACCACAGGCATCCACCCAACTGGCCAAGAGTTGACTCTTCAGTCGACTGCCGACTTTTCGATGTTGGCGTCGGCCAAAGATCGATATGGCGATTATGGACGCATCAGTTTGATCAAAGCTAGCGGCACGGATTCAACACTTACCATCGACGGTTGGTGGCTTAGTTGTCGCGCACTGGGGCGCGGCGTAGAGTTTTCGCTGCTCAAACGCCTCGCAGAAATCGCTGCCGAGCGAAGTTTTTCGCGGTTGCGTATCAACTTGGTGGATACCGATCGCAATACACCGGCCCAAAATTTCCTGCGGTTTCTAGCCGCCGAGTGTGATTCTGAGCCTGACGAAAAAGGTGTAGTGGTCGATGTTGAACGTGCGCAGGCGATCGACACTATCGACTGTGCTGTAAGGTTGATCCAGCAGAGTGGGAAAGCTCCGTCCAATAACAATGGTGTCAGTCACTATCGGGCGCCCTCAGCCGTGCTTACGCAGCTAGCCGAGCTCGGCGACGGAAGAGAAATCTCTGAGTTTATTCGCAGGCAAGCCAGCCCAAGACCCGAAGGCTTGGGGCAAATTGTGGGCCCGCAGTCGCGGGTGGAAGAGTCGGTTTGTCAGATATGCGCCGACGTGCTGCACCTACAAGAGATTGGTTTGGACGACGCGTTTGCGGATCTGGGTTGCGGTTCGTTGCAAATCGTGCAAATCCACAGTCGACTTGCCCGTGCCTTTGGTGAAGAGCTCAGCATCACAAAACTGTATACGCTATCCACAGCGCGCGATGTTGTCGCGGTGGTGGAAGCGGGACGTCAGGCCGCAGAGCAGGATGATAGATCTGCACCGATGATAAGGCAGCTCGAGGGGAGCCGTTCGGAATCGACAAATTCGTCCGGTGAAATTGCAGTTATTGGTTTGGCTGGACGCTTTCCGGGTGCCGACAATGCTCGTCAAATGTGGGAAAACGTAAAGGAGGGTCGATCGAGTATCACGGACATCCCGGAATCTAAACTGGACCTGCCGCCGGGTTCACCACTTCGCAGCGGCAGCAACCTAGTCCGTAAGTCTGCGGGACTGGACGATCCGGCTGGATTTGACGCGGCCTTCTTCAAGATCTTTCCAAAAGAAGCCAGCCTGATGGACCCGCAACATCGCCTGTTGTTGGAGGCGAGTTGGCATGCGATCGAGGACGCTGGATATATCCCAGATGCCCTGGAGTGTTCGGCCGGAGTGTTTGCTGGCTGCTATATGAACACCTATCTGCTAGCTAGCTTGCAGTCGCACCCCGAGTTTGCTCAATCACTGGCTGACTCCTTTCATGGCGGCGATCTGCAAGCAGAGCTCGGTAACGACAAAGACTACTTGGCAACACGGATTTCTTTCCTGCTCAACTTACGTGGGCCGGCGCTGACCATTCAGACTGCCTGTTCGACTAGCCTCGTCGCAATTATTACTGCCTGCCAGAGTCTAAGATCGCGGCAGTGTGACTTCGCGCTCGCTGGCGGCGCCACGCTAAAACTGCCGCAGAACCGTGGTTATTTGTATACCGAAGGTGGCATGGTCTCGCCTGATGGCGTAGTGCGTACCTTCGACGCTGACGCCCGCGGAACGGTCTTCGGCGAAGGTGTCGGTATGGTTGCCCTCAAACGCCTGGAGGATGCTATCCGCGACGGTGATTCGATTTACTCGGTGATCAAAGGTTGTGGAATTAACAACGATGGGCATGCAAAAATCGGATATACGGCTCCGAGTGTCGATGGCCAACGCCACGCCATTGAATTGGCGTTAGACGACGCAAATGTCGACGCTGGCACGATTACTTACGTCGAAGCGCACGGCACCGGGACGTCTCTAGGTGATCCGATTGAAATTGATGCGCTGACGAGCGCCTACCGGAGTCGCACAAGCAAACCTGAAAAACAGACGTGCGCGATCGGTTCACTCAAGACAAACATTGGGCATCTGGACGTGGCGGCGGGTGTTGCTGGGTTAATCAAAGTATCGTTGGCGATGCGTGAACGAGTACTTCCTGCGAGTTTGAACTTTCGCCGGAGCAATCCCAACATCGATTTTGAAAACAGTCCGTTCTACGTCAATACAAAGCTGACGGATTGGGAGCCTGACGGTCTTCGTCGAGCTGGCCTGAGTTCATTTGGCGTCGGGGGTACTAACGCTCATATTATTGTCGAGGAACCTCCGCCCCAGTTGCAGGAGATACGCCCGGGCGACGCTGCGGCGGAGCCGACCGCTCGACTTGTTAAGTTGTCGGCGCGGAGTCCAGAGGCGCTTGTAAACTACGCAAAGCATCTGGGAAATGCACTTGCGACGCGGTTGGACCTAGACATTGACCGAGTGGCTCATACGTTGAATACCGGTCGTAAAGTATTCAACTATACGGCTGCATGCGTCGTCGATTCAACCACAGCTCTTACGCTCCGGCTTGACGAAGTATCTCATGACACGATTTCCAAGCAGATTCGGCGGGGAGCTACGGCAGCCTGGCTATTTCCAGGTCAGGGTGCGCAACACCCGGCGATGGCGCGGGATTTGTTTGAACATCTGCCTGCCTTTCGTCGCGAGTTCGATCGGTGCAGTGATTTGCTGAAAGAGCGATCTGATATAGATTTGGTTGGAGCGCTTTGCGGACACCGCCCAGTAGCGGCGGAAGCGTTGAATCAAACGTCGCTTGCCCAACCCGCAATCTTTGCCGTTTCCTACTCAATAGCTCAGTGCATGTTGGAAATGGGGATCAAGCCGAGCCACATGGTGGGGCACAGTGTTGGTGAGTTTGTGGCGGCGACCATCGCCGGCGTTTTCTCACTGGAAGACGCACTTCAGTTGGTCGCGGCGCGCGGTGCTGCAATGCAGGACCTGGCACCCGGCAGCATGTTGGCAGTCCGAATGGCCGAGTCAGACTTGGTGGGGATGTTGCCTGAAGGTGTTGAAATCGCCGCGGTGAACGGGCCGCAGCTAACAGTCGTGTCGGGGCCAACAGAACAAATCCAGCAGTTCGAACAGGCCTTGTCCCAACAATCTATCGTAACGCAATCCTTGCATACTTCGCATGCGTTTCATTCTGCCATGATGGAGCCCGCGGTCGAGCGAATGCGTGAGCGACTGGCGAGCGTGAATCTAAGTCCGCCCCGACTCGAGATCGTCTCAACCGTGACGGGAAGGCGATTGCTTGACGATCAGGCTGTCGACGTGAACTACTGGGCCGAACACTTGCGACACCCAGTTCGATTTGTTGATGCTGCCAACACGGTTCTCCAGCACAGCAAGTGTGTCGTTGAAATGGGACCGGGGCAGTCGTTGAGTACTCTTGTTAGGCAGTCCAGTGAATACCGTAGCGAACACGCTGCTTTCGCTTTGTGCCCGCATCCCAAACAAGCGACGGCAAGCCACCGAACTTTGTTGGAGACGCTCGGTAAACTCTGGCAAGCGGGCTTCGATTTCGAGGATGGGCCGCTGTTTTCTGGACCACCGTTTTCTCGGCCGCCCAGTCGCGTCAATTTACCGGGGTATCCCTTTGAGCATACGCGTTATTGGTTTGACGATGTCGTCTTTGAGCAAAAGGCCGGTGACGAAACGCCGTCGCAGGGTGAGTCTGCTGAAGGTAGTATTCCTGCGCAGCAGGGCGTTTCTGCGCGAAAGAGTAGTTCGGCAAGCCCCCACGCTTACGAGGCAGATGCGAGGGAGCTGATAGGCGATTGTGCGACAGCGGTTCGAAGTGCAGAAGCAAATGGAAGTGTGACTGAAGATCGAACTGCGGAAGCAAATCAAGGGACTAAGTCTGTGGTTTGTGCGAGTGCCGAGAGAGTTGAACTGGAGGCGAAGGAGGTTGCTGAATCGACACCGTCCGATGGGGCTTCGAGTATTGCACAGCAAGTTGTCTCGGAGCAAATTGAAATAATGAAGCGTCAATTAGAGTTGTGGCGGCAACGTTCACGGTCAGGGTCGTAGTGCTATGAGTAAACAAACTACTTCTGCTTCGCAAGCCGTTGGCGAAATCCTAAATGCCAGTTCGGGATTTGACCTTGCTGAACTTGATTGGCAAGCGACTTTCTTGGAGCTTGGGTTTGATTCGCTTTTCTTGATACAGTTCAGCCAAAAACTGAAAAGTAAACTTGGCGTCAAAGTGAGTTTCCGACAGCTCATTGAAGAATTGCCGACTCTGGGAGCGCTCATCGCACACGTCGAGACGCTTCCAGGATTTGAAGCATCGCAGCAGCCTGCGCCTGCGGAGCAGCGTGACGAACCGGCCAAGCAAAGTGATGAATCGGATGGAAAGAACTCTCAGCCTGCAGCCACGACAGACGCGCCAGCTCATAGTCCGCGAGCACCCGAAGCGACGACTCAGAGTACGACTCATGAAGATGGCTTGCAGCCACGACAGGTAGTCGCGAACAGTGCGCCGGATCGACTTCCGCCACCGTCTCCGCTAATACCTTCCCCTCAGGGTCCGCCTGCTTCCGGTGATCTAGCCAGCCTGGCAACGATCATCGCACAGCAAAACGAGCTCATGCGGATGCAACTGGAAATGCTGGGAGGGACCCGGCCGAGTACACCAATTGTTGATTCGGAATCTGAGCACACTGTTGCGTTGCCGCCAGAGTCTAGCGCGAAAGTTAATCCTGGGGCGGCAGTCCCGTCTTCTACAATCGCCCAATCTGCAAAACAGAAACGGACCAAACCGGAAGACGGAACTGGCCATCGCGGACAAAAACGTCGAGAGAGATTTGGGCCCTACAAGCCAGTCCGATTGTCCGATACTGGGAAACTAACCGACAAGCAGCAAGGTAGCTTGGATGCCTTGATCGCTCGTTTCACTGCCAAGACAAGTGGATCGCGTGAACTTGCGCAGCAACACCGCGAACATTTTGCTGATCCGAGAGGTGTGGCTGGCTACCGCCGGATGTGGAAATCGATGGTTTACCAAATTGCCGTCGAGCGTTCCAAGGGCAGCCGCTTATGGGACATCGACGGGAACGAGTACGTCGATATCGCAATGGGCTTTGGGCTGAATCTATTTGGTCAGAGTCCGGACTTCGTTACAGATGCCGTCAAGCAGCAGCTGAGTCGAGGTGTCGAAGTTGGTCCGCAGTCTCCGCTGGCCGGTGAAGTTGCGCAGTTGTTATGTGACTTTTCACGGCAGCAGCGCGCCACGTTCTGCAACACAGGCTCTGAAGCAGTTATGGCCGCAATGCGGCTAGCTCGGACGGTCACGGGCAAGAACAAAATCGTGTTCTTCAACAAGGATTATCACGGGAACTTTGACGAAGTGTTGCTCCGGTGCAGCCCGTCACCCAAGGGGATGCGAACGACACCGGCTGCACCTGGCGTACCCACATCGTTGGCTGAGAGCATTATGGTTCTCAATTATGGTGATCCAGCATCACTGGAGACGATTCGTCAGCAGGCGGATGATATCGCTGCCGTGTTGGTTGAACCCGTCCAGAGTGCCGATCCGTTTCTGCAGCCGCGGGAGTTTCTGGTGCAGCTGCGTGAGCTTACACGTGATGCAGACATTGCCTTGATCATGGATGAGGTAATTAGCGGATTTCGGGCAGCGCCAGGTGGCGCACAGGAGTGGTTTGATGTCTGGGCAGACATGGCAACCTATGGGAAAGTGCTCGGCGGAGGATTACCTATTGGTGCACTGACGGGATCGAGGCGATTCATGGACGCACTCGACGGCGGCATGTGGCGGTACGAGGACGAATCAGACCCAGAAGCTGATATGACGTTCTTCGCTGGGACGTTTGTCCGGCATCCACTGGCGATGGTTGCTGCAAGAGAAGTGCTTTTGAAGGTCAAAGAAGAAGGGCCTGAACTGCAACAAGAATTGACGAGCCGGACTGAGTATTTGACCAATACTCTCAATCAGCATTTCGAAGAGAACAAGTTCCCGATTCGCGTCGCTCAGTTCACTTCGTTATTCCGTTTCATGTTTCCTGCCGACCTGGAGTACGCCGACTTACTCTACTTTCATCTGCTCGATCGTGGGATCTTCACGCGGGGCTGGGCTGATAATTGTTTCTTGTCGACCGCACATTCAGACGCCGACGTGCAGCGAATTATCGATGCCGTCATTGATTCATGTACTGAAATTCGCCAGGGGGGATTCATGCCGCACCCTGAGGATGTGGATTCCAATGCCAAGCCCGGCAAAACAGTTGGAGTGCAAAGTAATCCTGCGTCCAAAGAACAAAGTATTTCATCGAATCAATCTGCCGGTCGAGAACCTCATTCAACCGGTAGTACCGCAAAACGTGATTCTTCTGAGGACGATGATTCCGCTGATTGTCCAGGGCAACGCTTTCCTTTGACAGAGACGCAGCAAGAAATCCTGTTCACCAGCCGGATTTCTGATGCCGCATCCTATGCCAATAATGAGCCCTTTACAGTCCGCCTGCGGGGTTCGCTGGATGAAGTACAGCTAAAGAGGGCCGTGAATGAAACGCTTCGGCGACATCCAGCTTTACACGTACGAATCGATGCTCTCAACGGGATTCAGGAATACGTACAGCCTGCTGATTTTTCGATCAAGCAACAAGATCTAACTGCGTGCCAGGATCAGGAAGCCGAAATTGCCAAGATCACGGACCGTTTGGCCTCGACGCCGTTTGATCTTGAAAACGAACCGCTGGTTCGAATCGAATTGCTCAAGTTATCGAGCGAAGAGCACATGTTGGTGTTCGATGGGCATCACATTGTGACGGACGGTTGGTCGTGGAACGTGATGCTGGTGGAAATGGGGCAAATTTACTCCAGCCTTTGCACCGGAGAGGTGGTCCAGCTTGAACCAGCGGGCTCTTTTCGACAGTACGTCTTGGGTTCGCCTGAGCGGGATGAAACCGCCGAAGAGGCACTTCAGTATTGGATCAAGAAATTCGAGTCGCTCCCTGAACCACTTGAGTTACCCACTGATGGCCCGCGAGCCACGGTTCAGAAGTATGATGCGGAATCAGTGATTCGTGGGTTTTCGGCGGAAACCTACGACGCGATGAAAAAGGTTGCGGCGCAGGCCGGCTGCAGTCTCTTTACTGTCGGTTTGACCGCCTACAAAATCCTCCTCAGTCGACTTGCCGGCCAGGCCGACGTTGTGGTCGGGATGCGGGCTGCAGGGCAAGCGATTGAGGACAATCCCAATTTAGTCGGTCTGTGCATGAATGTACTGCCGATGCGGACCACTCTCGATCCCAGCCAGTCGGCTGAAGAAACACTGCGGTTGGTGCACCGTGACCTGCTGGAGGCATTTGAATACCAAGATTGCACGCTCGGAAAGATCGTGCGAGCTCTTCCCATCAAGCGTGTTGCAGGGCGGATGCCACTGACGGATTGTCATTTCAATCTCGATAAAGATTCGACCAACATTCGTTTCCATGGGCTTGAAGCGACAGTCGCGATGACGCCGAAGAAAGGCATCAATCATGATCTGTTCTTCAACCTCAATGAGACTCCAAACGGCTTAGTTGCCTACGTTGATTTCCGATCCGATTTGTACACGTCGGAAACGATTGGGCGATGGCTTGAGCACTACGAAGCGATCGTTTCGGAATTAGCCGAAGACGTAACCAAGCCGGTTGGCAAGCTGTCTTTGATGACACCAGAGCAACGGCATCAGATTTTGGTGGACTGGAATGCGACCGCGGCGGAGTATCCAGCCCTGACCGCTGCACGACTCTTCGAGCAAAGAGCGGAAAGTGCGCCGCATGCGATCGCTGTTTCGTTTAAGGAAAAGCGACTGAGTTATGCAGAGCTCAATGTCGCTGCCAATCGGCTGGCCCACCACTTGCTTAGCGTTGGGGTGAAGCAGGACGATTATGTAGGCGTCTTGGTTGAGCGATCCGAGCGGATGTTGGTTGCGACGTTGGCGTTGATGAAGGTTGGGGCCAGCTACGTGCCAATGGAGCCCGACTTCCCGGACGATCGTTTGAAGATGGTCGCGAGCGAGTCGCGGATAGCCTATCTCCTTACGGAGACGGCGCTGACCGGCCGGCAGATTGCTCCAGATGCGATTTCGATTTGCATGGACGAAATTGAGGATGCACTCAAAAGTTGCTCCGGTAAAGATCTTGAAACTGCACCGGAGCTAGATGGCGTCGCCTACGTTATATTTACGTCGGGGTCTACCGGAAAGCCAAAGGGTGTCTGTGTCACGCACCGAGCGCTGACGAACTTTTTGTGTTCGATGGCCAAGCGGCCAGGATTTAGCAAAAGCGATCGAATCGCGGGAGTGACGACACTCTCGTTTGACATCGCTGGGCTTGAGCTGTATTTGCCGCTCGTTACTGGTGGATCGTTGGTGATTGTTGATCGTATCGTGTCCCATAACGGGAGCCGATTGGCAAAGTTGCTAGACGATGAACAGATTACCGTGCTGCAAGCTACGCCGGCGACGTTCCGCCTGATGCTGGATGCAGGCTGGGAAGGCAAGGCAGACCTGAAGGTTCTGTGCGGCGGCGAAGCGTTTCCACCTGAACTAGCATCAAAACTAGTTGGTCGGTGCGCAGAAGTCTGGAACATGTATGGGCCGACGGAAACAACGATTTGGTCGACTATCAAACAGATTGTTGCTCCCAATGAACCAATCAACATCGGGCGTCCAATCGACAATACTACAATATATGTCCTGAACGACGCTGCGCGGCCTGTACCGGTCGGAGCGATTGGCAAACTTTGCATTGGAGGTGACGGGCTGGCTGCTGGCTATTTGAATCAGCCCGAACTCACGGCAGAGAAATTTGTTGAATTGAGTGGCTTGGAGCCAGGAGCTAGAACCAGGGTTTACGATACCGGCGATCAAGCCCGCTATTTACCCAGCGGCGAAATTCAGTTTCTTGGGCGCAACGATCATCAAGTCAAAATCAACGGTTACCGCATTGAACTTGGTGAGATCGAATCTGTAATCTCAGCCCATCCCTTGGTCGACCAAGCCGTTGTAACGCTGCATCACGTAGATAGCCAGCCGAGACTGGTCGCATTTGCGAAAATGCTTGATTCCGAAGTTACGGTGACGTCATTGAGGGACTTCCTCAAAGCGAAGTTGCCAGGATATATGGTTCCTTCAATCATTGAATTCTTGCGCGAAATCCCGCTCACTGCGAACGGAAAGGTAGACCGGAAGAACCTGCCGGAGCCTCGACTGGACCGCCCGGAACTCGAAACGCAGTTTGCAGAACCAACCACGACGATGCAAGCTGAGTTGGTGTCAATCTTTAAGCACGTACTCGGTACGGAACGTGTCGGCATTAACGATGACTTCTTTGAACTGGGCGGTACCTCGCTGGCAGCCGCTCGGCTGATGAATGCATTGGAAGAAAAGCAACAGCGTCGCTTGCCGCTTGCGTTGCTGCTCTCAAATCCAAGCGTCGAAAAGTTGGCCAAAATTCTGGAGGATGAGGGCTGGGAGCCGAGTTGGAAATCTCTGGTTCCGATCAGTCCAGGCGGTTCGAAGAGTCCGCTGTACTGTGTGCATGCGGCCGGTGGAAACGTGCTGGTCTACCGCGACCTGGCTCGACATTTGGGGGATGATCGACCGATCTTTGGACTGCAGTCCGAGGCACTCGCAGGAGATCTGCCAGATGAACCGGATGTGCAAGCGATAGCAGAACGTTACACACGTGAGATCATCGCTATGCAGCCGACAGGCGTCTACAATCTCTGCGGATATTGCCTGGGTGGCACGATCGCGTACGAAATCGCAGTTCAGCTCAGGAAACAAGGGCGAGCGATTGGGACTGTTGCGCTATTTGATACTCATCGGACCTGGCTTGAGTACTCTTGGGCGCAAGAGGCCTATTCGGGTATGCAGCAAATCTATTTCCATGCGGCCAATCTTGCCCTGTCCGGCCCGAAGGGAATGCAGGCATTTATTAAGGAGAAATACGCGGAATTGCGTCGGAGGATGAGCCGCAAGGCCGCGGCGCGGCGGTCAAAGGCGTCTGCCGATCTCAAGCAGCAGATCCACGTGCTGGATACCTTCTACGACCGCGTCACGATGGAGTATTCTCCGGCGGAGCTCGACGCTCGCGTTGTAGTCTTCAAGCCGCGTCGTGCTTATACAGGCTACGACCGACATACCCACGGCTGGGAAGGTTTGATTGAGAATCTGAAGCTCGTGTCCCTGCCCGTATATCCCGCCGGTATGATGCTTGAGCCCTTCGTTACTCAGCTTGCTAGCGAACTTGCTGGCGAACTCGATACTGTAGATGGTCAATCAGAAGAATTGCTGCAAGTCGTCTGACGAAAAGTAAAAACTGGCGGGATTCGAATTCGAAGTACAACGACCGCCATTCTCCCAGACCGCATACTGTGGAAGCGGTCACTGTCTCATCCGGCCAGTTCGGCTTGCTAGTTGGCGTGCTCGACCAGGAAGTCGGCGAACAGGTTTTTCAGTGCCGTGGTGCGGACGCGCGGATCGGCTGATTGAGTCTGAGAACAAGCTGAGTCTTGTTGGGAGGTTTCTAGCATGGCGTGTTTGGGAGGGCATCGGTCGTTCCACCAGTTGGCGACGTCGGAGGCGAGCGCGATCCAAAGCGATGGATCGGTTGTGGCCTCGTCTAAGAAGGCTCTATACTCAGCAAGTTGTTCATCACTTTCCAGGTAGTCTGGGTGAGTGATCAAGGTACTTGCGCCCCGCAAGAGCCTGTTCTGAGCCATTTTCTTGAGCCAAATGTTCTTGTCCAACGCACCAAGGCGGATGAGTGTGTGGTCTTGTGGCATGGTGTACGGGATTTCCACGAAACGTCCAACGTGGAATGGCCAGATCCCACCTACGCCTCCTGGCATTGCTTGAAAGGGATCTACATCAAAGCACGAGGCGTCATACTGCATATCGATGGCTTGCATCCAGTCGAGCTGCCGGTGGACCATCGGCGAGCGAAAACCAGTCGCCGAGAATTCTTGGATGGATTTGTTGATTAACGGAGTTCTAGAATCAAAACGTCGCCGCGACGCGAATAGGCGACCGTCATGGTTGTATCCATGGACGCCAATTTCATGTCCGCGGTCACGCAGGTCCGTTAAGAGTCCCCAGTCAATTGGGTATTTGTGTGGAATGACAAACCACGTCGAACGAACTCCAGAATGTTCCTCAAGGCGCGCCAAACGGTCGATTCGTGCGAATCCGTCTGCTGTTTCCACATCGTGCGTGAGCACCAGAGTATGTTGATAGGGCCGTGGCCAGGGATGGAGCACCGAGGTGTTATCAGCTTCCAGATCTTTGCGTAATGCTATTCGGAATTCACTAATGAATCGATTGCCGAGATACCATTCTGGATCGACAATTAGTTTCCGATTGCGTTTTTGCTGGAGCCGTTCTTTGATCGTTTGAGGGATCCATCGCCGCAATTCGTAGTAAGTACGGAATTTCCAGTTGAGCTGCGCCGCCGTGCAGTCATCGGTAAGCCAGCGACGAAGCAGTCTCTCAATTTCTCCGTCGAATGCGAATTGCACCGGATGTTCAGGGAGGGAAGGCATGATGCGAGGAATCTGGGTAGGCGTATCGGAGGGAAGTACTCAGGGTGGGGCTGCTGTTCTAATGCTGTCTGAATTCTAAACGCGGTGGCACCGCTTCAGATTAGCTTCGCTGAAGCTGAAACCGATGCTACCGGATGGTGGTTGTCATGTTGAGAACAGTTCGTTGTAAAGTCGTATTAACTGACGAGCTTGATGGGACCAGGTCAGTCCTTCGTCAATTCGCTGGCGGCCAAGAAGACCCATGCGATCACGTAGGTCTGGGTCGCGTAGCAGTTGGTCGATGACGGCGGCTAGCTCGCGACTGTCATTGTTCGCAGCGTACAAGGCTGCATCGCCAGCGGTCACGCGATTTTCGTGAGTTTCAAAGCAGGCCACTGGTTTTCGAAGCGCCATGTATTCCATTGTCTTAATTGTTGTGCAGCTATCGTTGTATGGGTTGCTTGGATCGGGCGTCACACATACGTCGAAGGTTGCGATACGTTCGGGGACTTTTTCAAAGGGAATAAGGCCGGTGAAAACCAGATTCTTTGATATTCCGAGGTCCTCACCAAGTCGTTTCAAACCCTCCAAGGCCGGTCCATCACCGACGATTTCGCAGCGGAGATCCCGGTGGCCAAATTCGTCAACTAAGGACTTCGCTGCCTTGACTAGATGCTCCACGCCGTCTTGAACGCCAATGAGGCCAATGTATCCGATGGAATTGTTTGTGCTTCCGTTAGATGCTGGAAAGTCAAGGAATTGAGTGTTCGGCCCATTGCGTATGATGTAGCAATTTTCTTTGCTAGCCCCACCACGATTCAACTGGATCGATTGTTGAGTTTCATTGGTGGCAATCAATCGACTGGCGTTTCGGCACGCGAAGCGTTCGAAGAACAGCAAGCCACGCAGTAGAGTCTTATTTACTTTGTCGCCGCGTTGGGCCTGAAAGAGCTCAGGGGACAGATCGTGCATGTCATACACACACTTGGTGCCAAACAACTTAAAGAGCCAGCCAATTCCTATATTCAAATCGGGCGGGCAATGGACATGGATCGCGTCGAAGCCGCGCCTAATCCAGATCCAGGACGTAATCAGCAAGGCTGCCGCAAAGGAGTAGGCGTATTCGACGAAGTACCCAAATGCTCCTCCCCACTCGGGCGGAGATGGGTACCGGACAATCTCTACATCATCGATCGTCTCGCGCCAGCGAGCGTTGTCTCCTTTCGGGCAAATGACACACACATCGTAGCCGCCCGAAACAAGCGCGTGAGCTTCCAGTCGCACTCGGGTGTCATCGGGAAAACTATTGTTTTCCAGAATCATCAAGATTCGTTTACGAGATTTCATTGAGCTCGAGCGGTGCCCGGACGTGAGAGCAGTTGTTCATAAATCTGGATGATGCGACCGGCAACATCACCTAACGACAATTCTAATTCGAACAGTCGATCGCGCCCGCCTCGTGCTGACACTTGCCTGGGAGTGGAAAGTAGATCAGCAAGAGCTTGCCCCATTTCTGCTGGTTCGCGCGTTTGAACCACTTGAAAATCATCCAAAGACTGAAACAACTTTGGTACATCGCCAACGGCGGTCGCGACCGTTGGTAGCTCGCAGGCCAGGGCTTCTTTGACAACGTTAGGCGAACCTTCGGCATGCGAGGCCAATGTCATGGCGTCTGCTGCATTCATGTAGATCGGTATTTCTTCCGGTTGAATGCCCCACATCGGAAAGAGCTTAATCGATTTTCCTAGTCGCTGACCGGCAATTTTGACTGCGGAATCAGCAAGCTCAAAGCCTTTGTTGGTCCGTTCGGGATCGCTTGGGAACAAGACCACTGTTTCATCCTCGCTCCAGCCAAGCTTCGCTCTTGACTGGTTCTTGGATGAAGGAGCGAAGAGATCTGTATCGACCCCGTTGGCGATTACCGAGGTCTTTGATTCTCGTACAGATCTTGGTAGCAATTCCGCCATCGCTGCACTCTTGACGATTACGTGGCTAACAAGACGTGAAAGAGCCAGTCGGTTGGAGTAAGCTTCGATGCGCGTTGCCAATCGGGGGCTACCCTGAGCATTGTTATCGCCGTTTATGTCAGAGCCCATAAAAGAAATGACCGAAGGTCTGATTGTTGTTAGCCGGCCCAGCCATCCACAGAAGCCATAGTGGGCGTGAACGATATCAACACCAGCCAAAGCCCGCCGGATCTTGGGCAGCACGGTCGCGTACTTAATTATGCTGGGGCCGTGCAAATCAACGATTTCCACGTCGATACCTGCACAGCGAAGCGACTCAAACTGCCGAACTGTTGGGGCCATCCCACCGGGAGAATCACTGCGTGGTAGTGCAGGGCAGAGCATCAGTACCTTCATCGGTGCTGCGCCTCTGAAAAAGCTTGGGCCGCCTGTTTGTATGCAGCGAGGTGTGCGGATCCAACAGCTTGGTCACTACATTGTTCTTGCAGAAACAAGTTGCCATTGCTGCCGAGTTCTGCGCGAAGCTGCGGATGGTCCAGCAGCCGATTTATTGCTTTGCCAAGTGCTTCGGTATCGCGTGGTGGTATGAGTAGACCGGTGCGTTCATGGTGGATGACTTCCCGTAGAGCGCCGACATCTGTTGCAATCACCGGAACTGAATGGTTGAAGGCTATTGGTATCACACCGCTTTGCGTAGCACTGATGTACGGCAATACCACGATTGTTGCATCGGCAAAAAGTCGTTCGCGTTTTTCATCGCTAACGCGTTCGATATGCAGTTCAAATGTTTCCGGGTTGGTCATCATCTTGCGATATCGTTCGAAGTCTTCACCTTCGCCGCCGATTACGAATCTCGCATCTGGGTGCTGCGCCGTTACTAGCGGCTGTGCCTTTATCAGGTACTCAAGGCCTTTGTATTCCCAAATTCGACCAAAAAACAGGATTCGCACATCGGTGTCGCGTCTAGCCCGGGCGACTCCCGGTGCGGCCGCATCGACGTGTCCTGTGGCTTCTCTGCCGCCCATAGCGATGTGCGGAATGACCGATACGCGTGTCGGTTCAATATTCAGATAGTCGCAGAGCTGCTGTTTTAGTAGGTCGCCGTGCACGA
>DNPC01000881.1 GCA_003501565.1 Planctomycetaceae bacterium
ATGCAGACTACAGCAGGATCCGATCCTGCCAATCTTCGCTACCGCAACTTGGCAGCGAACACCGTCCAAGTCTCCGTAGACGAAGAAACCTCAAAGGACAGCGAAACCACCCACGGTAACGAAACACTCGGCTACTCCGCGTTTGCAGCAGGGCTGCTTGTCGCCCGTCAACAGGGGCAGGCAAACACGTCGGCTCAAGCTAATGGCAGTGGTATCGATTTGGCTTTCCTAGACACCAATCAAGACGGTGCAATAAGTCCAATTGATGTTCTGATGATCGTCAATTGGTTATCAGCCAGCCCGAGCGAACCGGGACAGGTGACAACCAACTCGCAGTCAAATGCTAGCTCAAGCTCACCAAGTCGCCCTGAGCTTGACGTCAATCAAGATGGCAGTGTTTCACCTATCGATGTTCTAATGGTCGTTAACTATCTCGCATCCATGGAGCAGGTTGAAGTTGACCGAACGGAAAACGTCGACGCCGTGTTCAGCGAAATTTTTGATGAATCCGAGTTAGACGCCGCGGTGTCTTCGAAAGACCTGTGATGCCTGATGAGACGTCATCAATCGGGCCGACAAAATCATCTCCTTGATCTCCGCGAAAAGGTCGTGAAGAAACACGTCGGCCTATTCTTCAAACCCATTCAGATTCTTCGCATCCATTCAGACTGGCCGATCCGACTTTCGGGGACTTCAATCCTGGTACCAGCGCTTTGGAATCTACCCAAGGCCCAACGGCTGGCAGTGATCAACATGGCTACGGGTGTTTTCGAATTCGGTGGCTCGTTTTTGGTTAGTCCATCAACGCTAGCCGCAATAATACGAAAGCTCATCTCACGGCATTCACGATAAGTGAGTCGCGTCAGTCGACGTCGCCACGCGCACACTCGGTGCTTATGGTCAACGCCAACACCTTTGGCAGCGTGTATCGGTGCCGAGTCGACCATTGCTGTGTGAATGCGCCGAGTGCCTACGCAGCCGATGGAAACGGCTATCATGGATTACTTCCAATGGGTCGCCAGAGAGTTCTGTTAGTGTTTCGCGCGTAGCCCAAATCTGGAAACGCAACACCGGTGAAGAAATGATTCAAGACCTCACCTTTTTCACTCGCGTACTTTCCATCAATGGAGACGTTCTGCAAGTTCGCGCTGCGGGCGTCGGGCTAAACGATTTGGCGCTGGTCGAAGCAGCCGATGGCGAATTGTCATTGGCGCAAGTCGTTGAAATACGCCGTGACAAAGTATCACTGCAGGTGTTTTCGGGCGGAAAAGGACTCTCAACCGATGCACGCGTGCGTTTCCTGGGGCACGGTTCGCAGGTTACATTTTCAGACAACATTCTCGGCCGGGTATTCGACGGCGCGGGGCAGCCCATCGATGGCGGCCCCAGACTCAACGGTGATCCTCGAGTTGAAATTGGCGGCCCTTCCGTCAATCCAGTAAAACGTGTCGTTCCGAGACGGATGATCGAAACTGGGATCCCAATGATCGATGTCTTCAATTGCCTGGTTGAAAGTCAGAAGATCCCGATCTTTTCGGTCGCTGGCGAGCTTTACAATCCCTTGCTGGCCAGAATCGGCATCCAAGCCGACGCCGAGATCGTGGTTTTTGGAGGCATGGGCCTCGTCTTTGATGACTTCCATTTCTTCCGGAGTATTTTCGAAGGCGAAGGCGTATTTTCGCGAACGGTCATGTTCGTTAATCAAGCTTCTGATCCAATCGTGGAACGCGTCCTTGTTCCCGACATGGCTTTGAAAGTTGCAGAGAAATTTGCGGTCGAAGAAAACAAACGCGTGTTGGTGCTGCTCACCGACATGACTGCTTACGCAGACGCTCTGAAAGAAATTGGGACCTCGATGGAGCGAGTACCGGCGACACGAGGGTATATGGGAGATCTCTACAGTCAACTGGCGTTGCGATACGAGCGAGCGTGCGACTTTGACGGTGCTGGTTCGGTAACCGTACTATCTGTCACGACCATGCCAGGTGACGATGTGACGCATCCGGTGCCCGATAATACCGGCTACATCACAGAGGGCCAATTCTATTTGCATGACGGTATGCTGGACCCCTTCGGTTCGCTCTCACGACTGAAGCAACAGGTGATCGGCAAGGCAACCCGGGAGGACCATGGTCAGTTAATGAATACCATGATCCGCTTCTACTCCGGTGCAATCGACGCAGAACAGAAACAAGCCATGGCGTTTGAGTTGTCCGAATTCGACAACAAGCTGATTCGCTTCGGCAAGCTGTTTCGTGAGCGTTTCATGAGCATTGAAGTCTCGTTACCATTCGGTAAAGCTCTCGATCTCGGGTGGCAAACTCTTGCTGAATGCTTTAGGCGGGACGAACTCCTGATGAAAGAGGAACTCATCGCGAAGTATTTTCCGGAGGCTGTGTAGGTGAAAGTTGCACTCAACAAAAACGCCCTTAAGCAGGAGCGTGACAAACTGGCGATGTATCGACGATTCCTACCTTCACTTGACCTCAAACGCCGGCAACTCGTGGGAGCATGGCGCCAGGCACAACAAGAAATGAGAGACGTTGCTGCAGAGATTGCAAACTTCAACGTTTCCATGGCGGACCTGCTTTCGCTACTGGGCAGTTCAACTGTCGCGACTCGTGATCTAAGCAGGCTGGTCCGAACAAAAGAAGTATTGATTGGAACAGAAAATGTCGTTGGCGTTCGACTGCCAAGGCTAGACTCAATGCGGTTTGAACGTGCAGAGTATTCTACGTTGACCATTCCTTTTTGGGTCGATCAAGTCGTTGATCGATTGGAGGATGCTTGCCGCTTGAAGATTACTAAACAAATCGCACTCCGACGCGAAGAATTGCTTGAGACGGCAACCCGTCGAGTAACTCAGCGCGTCAATCTGTTTGAGAAAGTGCTCATTCCCGGCGCGTCGGAGAACATAAAGCGAATCCGCGTCGCGCTGTCCGATCAGGATCGAGCC
>DNPC01000609.1 GCA_003501565.1 Planctomycetaceae bacterium
GGGCTTCGGTCGCCAGCTTCGCTCCGAAGAGCTAACCGTCTTCCTTAACCTACCAGCACCGGGCAGGCGTCAGACGCTATACATCCACTTGCGTGTTAGCAGCGTCCTGTGTTTTTGATAAACAGTCGTTAGAGCCGATTTTCTGTGGCCTACTTGCGTAGGCGCCCCTTATCGCGAACTTACGGGGCCATTTTGCAGAGTTCCTTAATCACCGTTCTCCCGAGCGCCTTAGTCTTCTCGACTCACCTACCTGTGTCAGTTTTAGTACGGTCACGTGTGCTTCAAAACTTAGAAGTTTTTCTTGGACATCCTGCCAACATCATCCAGATCTTAGGTGCTGTTAGCCCGGCAACTTGATCCTACTGCAGCGGATTTACCTACTGCCAATCTCGTTGCCAGGCAAAGGACATTTCTAGTCGTCCTCATGCTTTTCGGATGCCGTCCCTCCATCGCTCCACACACATGGCGAAGGAATATTAACCTTCTATCCATCGACTACGCCTTTCGGCCTCGCCTTAGGTACCGGCTAACCCTGGGCGGATTTACCTTCCCCAGGAAACCTTAGGTTTTCGGCGAACAGGATTCTCACCTGTTTTATCGTTACTCATTCCGGCATAATCACCTGTAGAACCCGACACCACTCCTCACGGTATGGCTTGTATCTGCTCTACAGCGCTCTCCTACCATCCTAGCAAGCTAGGATCCGTAGCTTCGGTACTATGCTTACTCCCGTTCATTATCGGCGCAGAATCTCTCGACCAGTAAGCTGTTACGCACTTTTTAAATGGTGGCTGCTTCTAAGCCAACATCCTGGCTGTCTCAGAAATTCAACTTCCTTAGTGACTGAGCATAGTTTAGGGACCTTAGCTGACGGTCTGGGTTGTTTCCCTCTCGACCACGGAGCTTATCCCCCATGGACTGACTCCCGAGATAGTTTCGACGGTATTCGGAGTTTGGTTCAGTGGGGTACAGTGGAAACCGCCCCCATCCAATTCAGTCTCTCTACCCCCGCCGAATAGTTGCTCGAGGCTATACCTCAATATATTTCGGAGAGAACGAGCTATCTCCTGGTTTGATTAGACTTTCACTCCTCCCCACAAGTCATCCCCTCAGTTTTCAACCTAAGTGGGTTCGGTCCTCCACGCAGTTTAACCCGCGCTTCAACCTGCTCATGGGTAGATCACCAGGTTTCGCGTCTACCACCTACGACAATGTCGCCCTATTAAGACTCGGTTTCCCTATGGCTTCGCCCCTGAGAGGCTTAACCGGGCCGCAAACGGTAACTCGCCGGATCATTTTGCTAAAGGCACGCCGTCACACGTTAAATCGTGCTCCGACCGCTTGTAGGCACATGGTTTCAGGTTCAGTGTCCTCCCCTAGCCGGGGTTCTTCTCACCTTTCACTCGCGCTACTTAGTTCACTATCGGTCATTAGAGAGTATTTAGCCTTACGGAATGGTCTCCGTAGATTCAGTCGGAGTTTCACGTGCTCCGACCTACTCAGGTGTTCCTCGGGAGATTCAAAGCTTTCGAGTACGGGGCTGTCACCCTCTGTGGCGTGCCGTATCCAGGACACTTCCTCTAGCCAGAATTTTCTAACTCCCATGTGAGAAATCCTACAACCCCGCAGGGGAAGACCCCCGCGGTTTGGGCTGTTCCGCTTTCGCTCGCCGCTACTTACGGAATCGATTTTTCTTTCTTTTCCTCCAGGTACTTAGATGTTTCAGTTCCCTGGGTTGGCCACCCATACCTATGTATTCAGTATGAGCTAATTCGGGTATCTCGGGATAAACACTCGTTTGTCAGCTCCCCCAAGCTTTTCGCAGACTTCCACGCCCTTCATCGCCTTCTAATGCCAAGACATCCCCCATGTGCCCTTAGTTACTTGACCACCGAAATCTCAAACTCTTGCGATTACTCACAAGCATCGAGCTTTCGGCTGCGGTGGGTCCAACACTTGAGTGCCAGCCACACCGACTAAGGTGCTCGCAAAAATAATTTGGTGTACAATCGTCCTGCTTCAGTCAAACCAAAGCAAGGCAATTGACTCCAGCGTCGTGTTGTGCGTTATCCACACCTGCCACTGAACACGAGGTTCAGCCACAAGGTCGGTACGCACTAAGATGCCTATTACCAATCAACCAAATTGTCAAAGATCAGCGTGCCTGGCTGCGGGGTTTCCCGTCAGCGAGGCTCAGTAATGTATGCTTGAGGTGTCGGAGCGTCAACGGCAAACTTAATAAGTTTTTAAGTTGATTTGACGCGTCCGGCGGTTGCCTCAAGCGAGCGGAGGATCATCTCAGATTTCCGCTTGGCCGCAAGGCCAATTGGTTTCGAAAAACCAAAAAGTCACTCGCCGGTCTAACTAACGCTAGAGATGACGAGTGACAGTGGAGGTGAACGGACTTGAACCGATGACCCCTTGCGTGCAAAGCAAGTGCTCTCCCAACTGAGCTACACCCCCGTGGGTCTGTTGCAAGCTGTGTTTCGACGAAGCACACACTCGCAAATTCAAGTGGGCGTGCCAGGATTCGAACCTGGGACCTCGTCGTTATCAGCGACGCGCTCTAACCAACTGAGCTACACGCCCTGGTTGATTACCCGGTGGCCTGAAGGTTATCCACGGGCCGCCGTGGCAAGGATCAACTCCTTCCCACTTGAAGAGGAAAATCGTAGCCAAAGGTTCACGGCTGTCAACCGCGAAGCCGCAAATGGCAGAGTACAGTCAATCGGCAGAAGACCAGGCTGACTTTAGCTGTTTCCTCGCCACCATCTGCCCCAAACCAGCTCGCCAAACATCCGGACCCAGGTGCAGACGATGCGAATCTAGGAAGGCAAGGTAGGCTCGCGCAGCGAAAGACTCGAAAAGTCAGTGCGGTGGCAAGGATAAGTCCGTAAATATCGATTCCGCTCGCAAGCGGGAAATGCTACAACCGCCAACGTCCGTCGGTCGATTTGCACTGGGAGTGTGAGAGATCGGTGCGGAGGTGCGTCCGCGACAAAGCTGGTCAATGCTGGCCATCAAAGATGCCGACGTCAACTTCCCGGCCCATGGCCGAATCAATTGAACCCACCTAACCCGCTCTCGGCTGAATCGCTGGGAGCCGTGCCACAGGAGCTTCCTAGGATGTCTCGATTTGGAAAAAAATGGCGACTTCAACTCGCCCTCGCGGCCACCCTTCTGCCAACAGCAGCGACCGCACAGGAGCCCTCCGATGAGCTTGTCCGGGCGTTATCTTTCAAGCCCAGGCAGGCGGGGGTTAACTACGAGAAAATTCCTGAGTCGCAGTTTGGTGAATGCAAAGTCGAGACCAAATCGCGGCAAGATGGTTCAGGGTTCCTGGTAACAGGCCCAGCCGGCCAACCGCTGCGTTGGTTTGTTGATACCGACGGTGATAAGCGTCTGGATCGGTGGTGTTTTTTCAACGCAGGTGTTGAGGTCTACCGGGAGAGTGATCTCGATGGGGATCGACGGGCCGACGAGTACCGTTGGCTGAGTACCGAAGGTATCCGCAAGGGTACCGATGACGATGGTGATGGTGTTATCGACGCCTGGCAAGTAATTTCTGCCGAAGAAGTCACCGCCGAAATCGTGAAAGCTACCGCTAGTGTCAGTGAACCGCAATTCCAGCGGTTGCTAATTACCCCAGCAGAGCTCGAGCAGTTGGGGCTTGGCGATGACAAGCGAGAAGAAATCGAACGCAGTGTCCGCGATGCCAGGGAGCAATTTGCCGATTGGGCTCGCGGCCAAAGTGTAGTGACCAGAAACACACGCTGGATGCACTTTGGAGCTGACAAGCCGGGGCTGGTGCCTGAGGGGACGGACGGTTCGACGCAGGACGTTGTTGTGTACGAAAACGTTGTCGCTTTGCTTGAAGACAACGACGAACCTCGCCAATTATTGGTCGGAACCATGGTGAAGGTTGAGGATCGTTGGCGATTGATTGGCTTGCCGAGTGCGGTTAACGACGGACAAGAACTTAGTGAGCGTGGGCGGTTTTTCTCAGCCACATTCACCAATCGCAATGATGCTGCACCGACTGTCGCTAGTGGGATGACCAAGGCGCTGGAGCGGTTGGTTAAACAGCTGCAGGAGGTAGATGAAGACCTGCTGGCACGCGATGGCGACTTGGAGCAACTGAACGCCCAGCGCGCAGACATCCTTGAGAAGATGGTTGTCGAGGCGCCCAACGAGCAGGAACGCCAGCAGTGGATCCAGCAGATGGCCGATACGGTGAATGCTGCAGCTCAAACGGGTGAATACGAAGGCGGCGTCCAGCGTCTGGTCGATTTCGCGCGACGCTTAAAAGCTGAAGGAGCCGCCGATGATGACGTTGCTTACGTGAGCTACCGAGCGCTTGAAGCCCAGCATCGTGTCGCCATGCTTTCGGCGAAAGAAGACGAATTTGACAAGATCCAACAGAGGCACATTGAGAGCCTGGAAGGCTTCGTAGATGATTTCGCTGATAGCCCCGAAGCTGCCGAGGCGATGACTCAGCTGGCCTTGGATGCCGAATTTTCTGGGGATTCCGACCGTGCCAAAGACTGGTACGGCAAAGCCAGTCAGTCCTTCGGCGATACCGTCTCTGGCGAGAAAGCGGCCGG
>DNPC01000287.1 GCA_003501565.1 Planctomycetaceae bacterium
CACAATCGGAAAGCCCGATGGCTTCGTGGGTGGGGTCGTCGGAGCATGGAACCAGAGAATCACAAACGCGTTGCTGTTTGAGATGCGAGTTCGCGCGAGCTCGGTGGGACACTTGGCTATAAGAACGGATAACACACGAGGCGGCCGACAGACTGATACACTACTTCTTGGCTCCAATGAGCCTCTGTCAGGCGCTTCTATTGATTTTGGCTCTGTGAGTCTGCCAGTTTTGGCCCCGGAGGATGGTACCGCAAATGCAGTCACGAGTGGTTATGAAGACAGCGTACCAATTGTCACACAAGACCCCAGAGTGACACAGACGCCGATTGCGTTGGTCGCGTTAACTACGCCCACGCGTAGCGTCAACGGGAATTCAGCGGAAATATCGTTTGATTCTCCTGGTCAGCGTAATGTAATTGCAATCCTCAATTACCATCAGTCGCGTACTCTAGAGTCGCGTTCCGAACCACCAGCGAACGAACAACCCGAAAACCACGACGTGGGTCAAGAAGAAGAGCAAACTAAAGGACTAGAGCCAATTGAGCTCGGGAGTGACAATACCGTTGATCGGTTGTTGCTGCGTCTTGGATCGCTCTTAAAAACATCCCAGCTGGCGAAGGGAGAGAAAACCGATTTTTCGCCAACGATTCGACGCAGTGAGTTATCACGGATCGAATTTCTTGCACCAGGTGTACTAGGTGGCAAAGGTGAATCTGAACAACTTCAGATTAAAAGATCGCTTGCAGAATTCAACGAAATCGACGTCCGATACTCTCCAAGCTGGGGGCAGCGCGTTGAGCGTCTGTTTGACTTAGAACAAGTCAGTGGAGTACTTCAGGCTGATCAAGATGAGCACTCTGCGCGGGAACATGCTCCATTTTCCTACGGTTATAACCGGGCCGCGATTGGCCAATTAGAGTCCGTCGAAAGCGAACTTGCTTTCCTCATGCCTGGCCAACCAAAATACCTCGCATTGGCAGATTCTGATCGTTCCCGGCAGGCGGTGAGTGCCTCGAGTGAAGAGTTAGGTTTCTCACCTCTGCTCGACCGACCATTTGCAGGTGATAGTACAAGCGCACGCGGGCTTGGCATTCCACACTCTTGGTTTTCTTTGCAGCGGCTGACCACGATCTGCGGGTGGGCCATACTCTTCGGTTTTCCTTTTTTGCGCTTGCGGCGAAGTCGAGAATCCCGTCAGGCAGCTTCCGTTCGATGAGGTGGAATGGTGCTCGAAGACAAACTCCACACGATTCCCCTTGTGAGTTGGCACGAGGATTTGATCGGCAGCCAAAGTTTCCCACGGTATTTCGTGACAGCAAACTGTCCGATCGTTCTGTGATAGTGTGGGAAGACTCGCTATCAGACAGTATTAGGACACCCAGAATGAATCTCTCGCACTCCGCGAAATCGTCGCTCCGCAAAAAAGCATCTGTTCGCTCCTCTAGACAAGGCACGCAGCTTTGCAGCCGAAAGCTCGTGTTGGAATCCCTCCAGAAGCGGGAAATGCTTACTGGTGACTTGAGCGAACCAATGTTGGAAATCCGACTTGAAGCCGTGCATCCAATCACCAAAGCCGCAGTTCAAGAAGTACAGGTTGGTGGCTCATTCTTATTGCGAGGCGTGGTTGACGACCTACGGAGCGATGGTGAGGATCTGGGAGTCTTCGCCGCATACGCGGATGTTCACTTTGAGCCTACCGATATCAAAATCAGCGGCCCCATCAGTTACGGCGACGGCTTCCTAGTTGCACGTTCCGGTGATGTAAGCGTGGATGGCCAGATCAAAAGGATCGGCGCTGTTCAGCCAACTTTAACACCTCCAGGCGGCGAGCCTCAGACGCTGTTTGAAGTATTACTGACTGCTCAGGATGCGGGAACAGCGGAACTCGTCGTTGGTGCTACAAACGCGGACCTACACTCGCAGAACTTGTTGTTCGGCAATTCAAGCAGAATTGAAGCAAATGCGATTCGATTCGTGTCAGCTTCGATCAACGCAGTTGAAGATGATGCTCTCCCAGCTCCAGTAGCGGTCAGTGACGGCTACAGCATTGCGGAGGATACCGCTTTAAACGTGTCAGCCGACGACGGCGTCCTAAGCAATGACTTTCTAAGTGATTCGTCGGCAGGGAAACTGTACGCATCCAGTCTCTCACAGCCACAGCATGGCACGCTATCTCTTAATTCTGATGGGTCTTTTCATTACGTGCCAAACGAGAATTACTCGGGGCCAGACAGTTTTCAGTATGTCGTGTTTAACGACGGCCTCGCGTCTTCTGCGGCCAAGGTTGTTATTGACGTTTCGCCAGTCGATGACTCCCCGGTAGCACAGCCTGACCGATACATCTTTCGGCCAGGGAGCACACTGAGGGTGACCGAGGCGCGTGGTCTATTAGCCAATGACCGCGAGGTCGACGGACAGGAACTTTCAGTAAAGTTGGTTGACGGCAGCGGGTTAGGCTTTGACTTGATGGACGATGGGTCTTTTACCTTCTCTGCACCGGAAACAGCTTCCGGGAATGTTGTTTTTGAGTACGAGTTGAGTGACGGCCAACTGACTACTCGGGAGACTGTGACGTTCCAGCCCAGAGGCAGTGATGAACAAGAAGACTGGGGTACACTGGGATATGTAATTAACCAACGACTTGCAGTCGTTGATTCAAACGGAAACGCATTGGATCAGGTACCAGCCGGAGGTGAGTTCTTTGTTGAGGTTTATGCACAAGACCTTCGAGAGACGCCGGGAGGTGTATTCTCCGCGTTCCTTGACCTGAGCTTCGAAGGTGAGCTTGCGACTGCCTTGTCACCCATCAGTTACGGCGAGATTCATAAATTTGGTGCGTCAGGCGCTATCTCGACTGGCTTTATCGACGAACTTGGTGCATTCTCTGGTTCGACTTCATTCTTGGATGGAAATGAGTACCTGATTGCTCGTGTTCCATTTAAAGCCCAGGCGTCAGGGACACTCAACTTTGCTGCCGATCCCGCTGACGATCTTCCGAAAAACGAGCCTTTGTTGTACGGAGAGAATCTGGGAATCTCTCCAGAAGTAGTAAGGTATGGAGAAGCCTCTGTTGAGATCCTTGACGGAGTCCTCGCGCAGAATGACACAATCGAATTTCCAGAAGATGTCTCAGAGGCACAGATCCTTGTCCTTGCTAACGACGCTAGTGGTAAAAACACAGACAAGCGCATTGTAAGTGTTAGCCCAACTGCTTCCGGAGCTAGAGTTTCCATCGCTCCAGATGGATTGTCTGTAGTCTACACAGGGGCTCCTGACTATTTTGGCACGGATGCCTTTACCTATATAGTTGAAGACTCCAACGCCCACCGTGGTGAGGCGACTGTATCGATCCAGATTGCAAACCTTAACGATGATCCCGAGGTCGTTGATGATTCCTTCTTAGTTGGGCCAGCTGACGCGGGTGGGGCGGAGGGCGAGCAACAACGGACTAGTTTGGACGTGCTGGCCAACGACAGTTCCGAACCCGACATTGGTGAGTCACTCGTCATCACAGAGATTTCAGACACATCCGGTCTAGTAACCATTAGCGATGACGGGAGAATGCTGCATCTCAACCATGGTGCAGGGGCAGTCGGCACGCGTTCGTTCTCATATACCGTCGCTGATGGAAATGGCGGAATTGGCACTGCAACAGTGACCATTTCCAGTGGCGATACCGTGGTAAGTGAATGGCAAAACCCTGAGAACCACCTAGACGTTAGCAATGATGGTGTGGTTTCCCCGATGGACGCACTGATCGTAATCAATCGGTTGAACCGCGAACTTGGCGCGGCGCCTCTGACAGATGCTGATAGCCGCTCCACAAACAACTCGATTATCTACATGGATACGAACGGAGACCGATTCGTTTCTCCGGTGGATGTCCTAAATATCGTGAACTACTTAAACGCGCTGACTGGCGAGGGAGAGCCTCCCTTTCGTCCCAGCGTCGAGATTGATTCCTCGACTAGCCCGATTTCAATTTTTGTTTTGCCTGAAGTAGATTTCACTGGAGTCAACGCGGGTATAGCTGAGGACGACCCGAAGTTGAGAGAGGCTGTTGGAGTTCCAGTTCTTGTGCCTTATGTTCCTCGCTCGTTGCGAAACCTTAATTCGAGAGACACCTTTTGGCCGCACTTTCTGCACGCGAAGACGATTGATCGAGCAATCGAACTTGGTATCGAAGATGAAGAGCAGTTGATTGGACTGTTAGCAGTGACGTCTGAAATGGAGTGGCACTAGTTTTTCAACTGTCCCAGACGGAGGACAAGGGATTCCGGCAGCTTAGCGTGCGGATATTCCCAGCCGAGCATAGCAGTAGCGAGGGCCAGCGCCGATGCAGTTTGCTTAGGCTCGCTCGACGGTGAGGTTGCATCGGCCGACCGCTTTCGGTCGACTCGAATGTATGCCTCAGACTCGCGTAGGTGTCTTGGGCGCTCCGGCCCACCTCCTTCTGCCGACCAAATCAAGAGTCGGGTCTTAAGCAAGTCGGATTGTTCAGCCACTTCGACCTTACTTGAGTTGATGATCCAGCCGTGGTCGTCAACGCTCCAGCGACATCATTCATGTAGAATGTAGAGATATTCCACTACCATCCGTAAGTATGCGGCGCAGTGCGCTAAATACATATTAGTGGTTCTGCTCAATGCGAACGATACCTCATGTCCCTCAATACTGATTGGCTCAACGACGACTTTGTTCGAATGGTTCGCAAAGTGTTAGATGATGAAAGTTCAGAGTTTATCGGGCATGACGCTTTGGCAGTGAAGCTGTTGAACGACTCCGATTCTGCAGCAATAGTACAGCAGGTCGCCATTAAACAAGGCAAGTCATCGAATTGGGTAGCAGAGATGATTGTTTCTCATTTCAGTCGCCTCTTGGCAGCGGAGCAGACTACTTGGCGCAATCAGTACGAAAGGGTGCGCAAGAGTAATAGATGGGCCTACCGATCGCTAACAACCTAGACTTGTGGGTAAGCAAGTGTCGGCTCAGCTAGCTTCCGATTCCTACTGGATTTGAGCAATTTGTATGTGGCGACGGCGCTTGTAACACCAAGCTGCTCGAATAACTGACGTCTGTATCTCGAAACGGATTGGACGGTCACGCCTTCCGCGTTCGCGATTTCTGCGAGCGTTGCACCATCTGCCAAACGATTTGCTACACGTGCTTGCGTTGGACTTAGGCGATCGATCTTGGCAATCGCCCTTGTCCGCATTTCCAAGCTCTTTCGTCGGCGCTCGTTCTCCGCAAGAGCAGATTCAATGACTTCGAAGAAAAGCGATAATGGGCAGTCTTGCGCGAAGATGTCATGGACACCAGCCTGATAGGCATTGCGGTGGCCTCGGACGCTGCGTTGTGTTGTGACGAGTACTACTGGCAACGGGTTTTCGTCTGCCTTGAGATTCTTCAAACTTAAGAAGTTTGCCTCGGCAGCCGTCTCAAAGTCAAGCATAATCAAGCCCGATGCGGACGCAGGACCTTTCTCGGCGAACTCGGCAATTGAACCAGGGACCTCGACCAGTAGCGACGAACACGCACACCGCCGAGCAAAACAGTCGAAGAGTTGGCGATTGCGAAGCATCATGAAGCACGTTGGGTTTCCGAGTCTCGAGGGCTCGGTATTGGTTAGTACGCCGGGCATCTTGAATCTCACACGCAGAAATGGCCATGTGTTCGCTGGTTCGAAGCTCTGTTTCGAAGTTAATTTGCCGAGAAGGCGAATCTATTAACTTCGATACAAGGCTAGTAAAGACTCTTTTTGGGGGAAGGTTCCGCAGCGGTTTAAGCGTTCCCTACTGTGCGGAGGTGGGGAGTCTCAAGGTGGCTCCTTATTCAGTATCGGAAAAGCATTGCTAGCCATTGAGCGTGTCTCCTGAAGGCTAGCCTAATTTTCCGCTGAGTCGCGTAGCTATTCAAATTGGTTTAATCGAATCGAATGATGATTTTGGCGATCGTAGCGGTACTTTCCACAAACAGTAATCTAGATCCTGTTCATCTTGAGCACAAAGCCACACGCGTTTGAGGGCAAGGTGATACGGTCGTGAGTCTGCTCGTTAAGGGGTTCAAGGTATGCAACAAAATGTGATTTTCCTGACCGCAGACGGATTCGCTTTCGGTGCTTTACGCATTGGAAGCGTCAACTCGATGCAGACTCTAAGGATCCCAACTCCGCTAGATATTGACTTTACTGGCGAGGTTGCGGTCAAAGTTGCCAACGGTGAGGCTCAGAAAGGCCGAGTGTTGAGTTTCGAGAGACTGAAGACCTTTTGGCTCGTCAAGTTTCAACCCCTCACCAACCAAACGAATTCTGGAATCAAACTCTGTGAAGTCGAGTAGTTACAAATTGAGTATCAGCCCCAAAACGTAGCCCCCACCGGTAAAGTACGCCAACATGACCCAGGGAATGCGGCCACGTTTGCTTTTCAGTCGCTCGATGGCCACTCGTTCGCCAGGACTCACTTCAGAGTAGAGATGAACAACTTCTCCACAAAAATTTGTTTCTGCATAATCACTATCAGGATTCGTCATTCGCGGGGCCCAAAGTAGGTAGAAGGGATTGGCAACCGAAGCTCAGGATTACACTCGAGTGAGCTTGTGATCTTCACCAACTGAAACTTAGCTTCACATTGAGGCAATTGTGGAGCGACCCAACGGGAATCCCCACATTTCGTCATTTGCGTGTCTGTGGATGACACTTATTCGCCCGTTACAAGCCAGAAATCTGTAATAGCTGGTCTAAGCATTCGATTCGACATCGAAGGCCTTCAGATCAATTCAGAGCGTTAAGCCCTCCGCTCTCTAAATCTCTAACCACGAATCTGTTCGCGTCCGATCGCTCTGTGAAGCTAGCAGGCAACGTTTCGTACAGCCAAATAGCGAAGCTTCGATGTAGAACTATAGATAGTTTCGCGAATTCCCCATTCTTCTCTGGCAGAACGTCCAGTACAGCTTTGTTCAGAATTCGTGAAGTGTTTCTCGGTAACTCACGATGCAATAGCTGCGTGCTATGTTCATTTTGAGCATGCGACTTTTTGCTCTGATAATAACGCCCAATCCGAGGAACCATACATGAGAATCGCAACCCGGCTGTATCATGGTCGCCAGGTGTCCGCAGAACAGATTGCTGAGGCTGTTTCTAGTCTTTCCACATGTAGAAAACCGATCGGTCAAATTGCCTTAGAGAAGCGAATGCTGACAGTTGGACAAACGATGAGAGTATTGGCCGAGCAGGCTGATCAGCCAGAATTGCAGTTCGGACAGGCTGCAGTCCACCTGGGATTCCTGACAGAATGTGAAGTCACTTTATTACTTGGTGCTCAGCAGGAACAATCGCCTTCGCTCTCACAGATGTTGGTCGAATTGGGATTTATCACTGCCAAACGCCTGAGTGAAGAAATCGCAAACACACGCAGAGCAGTGAGGGGTGTTGAATCAGCGATTGGCTAGCGTCTGGCACAGGACTGCTAGAAGACTCAGAGTTTGCTCGTTTGGCTAGAGTCGAAACACTATAGACCGATGCGTTTCAAAGAAGACGCAGATTCACGCAGGTTGCATCGCTCTCTGCATCCAAGGCATGAGGCGGATTGCTTGCGGAATAATCCACCTCTGCAGGTGCGAGTCAGAGCGGCGGAGGTGCATCTGACCGATGGTTTCCAAATGCATTTCTTCCTAACTTCGATTTGTCCAGCCGATGCATTTAGTCCTCTGGCGCATCTTGCATCGGTCTCGTTAAAACTTCCGGTGTGACGCTCTTTCGTAGGGCCAAAATTTTGTCAGGCCGCTGCAAGTCGGCGTACAGTAACATGTCCGATTGCGAAAGATATAAGCTTCAGGTAACACGGCCAGAAAGCTACTTCTTGAGTATCTGCTTCACGTATATGGTTGCACCATCGACGTGGCCGACTTGACTACCGTAGTAGCGGATGGCTCCGAACTGATCGATAACGATACTGACCGGCAGATGTGGCACCTGAAAAGCGGTCCTGGTTTTCCCACGTCGCTTAGGTCGCGACGTTTCCTCGACCATTGGTCAGCTACAACGAGGCATGGTAATTGGCGGCCGACACAAACTTCGACAAGTTTAGAACGCTCGACGCCCGGCCCGAACATCGCAATAACTGCAACCCTTGAGTTACTGGAAAAACTTTGGGCGGCGCGGTGCAGCGCAGATCGGGCAGGTCTTTCGTATGACGCAGCGAGGTCGATTCAAACACACAGAACATGTGAATCTTGTCGCTCAGTTGGGGTGTGTCTCATAGGATTCCATTCAGGTACCAATTCTTGCCTTCAATAGCTGGAGCGGTTTCTCCATAGCGAATGCCAGGTTCCCTAGACTCCGGTTCTCCGATACGTCTCAGGAGATCGAACGTGGCACTCCTCCGCGTGATCTTCGTCCAGCTTTGTTTCGTGCCACTGCCCGGTAATCAACGACGTTCGTTCCGGCAGGAACATTCATTGCAAAACTGTCGCCTGGGACTTGTGGCAAAAGTTCGATCTCATCGAAAACAACGACTTCCGCTTTGCTAATCATCTCGTCCCGTAACTGGGCCCGAGCCGCGGGAAGCAAAGTTTGGTCAGGCCGCGAAAGGGATCTACGACTGAGCCTTACGGGCTCTAGCCTCCCGCAGCAAAACTTGAACCATCGAGATCAAGCCTTATTTCAAAGCAATCAGAAAAGAACCATCTGCGAAATCGTAGAAAACCATTGACTTGGCTACACCAAGTAGCCACAATGCGGCTACACAATGTAGCCAAGGAGCTTATCCGAAATGTCGCGAACGAGTGATTCGCTGCCAGAATTATCACCAGCACAGCGTGAAATCATGGAAATCATTTGGGATGTTGGGGAGGCTTCAGTAAGCGACGTACGCTCGCAGTTACCGGCCGAACGGAAAACCGCTCGAAATACTGTTCGTACATTGCTGGAACGCATGGAGCAAAAAGGCTGGCTGAAGCACCGAGAGGTCAATCGAACTTTTGTCTATTCGGCTACCCGTCGACGCAATGCGAGTATTGGGCAAAAGGTAGTTGAGATCGTTGAAGGATTCTGTGAAGGATCGCCTGAGACACTTGTAACTGCTCTGCTCGATTATCGTGGTTTGAGCAGCGGTGAACTTGCGAGAATTCGCACTTTGCTAGAAGAAGCGAAGGCGAGTAAGTCGAAAAAGCGTCGGAGTTGAAGATGATCGAACTTGCAGACTTCGCTCTTACAACAGCCACTTGCGTCTTGATCTTGTCCAGCACGGCGTTAATGGCAGCTGGGCTGTGTCGCCGAATTCCATCTGTCAGGCATTTTGTTTTACTTGCAGGGCTGCTTTGTTCGGTCGTTTGCCCCTGGATTTCTTTGACTTTCGATGTGTCCGGTCGATCACCAATTCGAATTCCACTTCCATCCCTGAGCGATGCGTCGCACGGAGTGCTAGCGACTACTCCAAGTCAAGTCCCAGTGGATTCGAGTGCTCCCGCCTTGTCGAGTTCGACCGAATCGCACCGACTCGATGATTCGACCGGTATCATCCAGTCTGCGCCCCCGGACAGTGCGATAAAACGAGTAACTAAATACTTTCTGCTTCTTGGCTGGGCCATCGGTGCAAGCGTGCTGCTTGTTAGGTTCATACGGCGATTAGTTGGCATCTGGAGGCTACGCCAGACATGTCGGCCCATTGGGCAAAAGCTTCTGCGTTCCGCCGTCGCAGATGCTGCTCGAAGGCTAGAGTTGGCAACTGCACCAACGGTTGTAGTTTCATCGCAAGTGCAGGCACCTGTCGTCATTGGACCTATACGTCCCGTAATCGTCCTTCCTTCACATTGCCATGAGGAGATCCACGGCGATTCGATTAGCGATGTGCTCGTTCACGAAATGGCACATATCATTCGGCGTGACCATCTTGTGCTGATACTAGGTGCTCTAGCACAGGTTGTGTACTGGCCAATTCCAACTCTGCATTTTCTGATCCAAGCTCTGAATGCCGCAAGAGAGGATGTATGCGACAACTATGTCCTTCGTGATCAGGACCCAATCTGCTTTGGCGAAACCTTGCTATGCTTCGGTGAACTCGCTAGTGGCGGCAGGACTATCAAACCATCCATCGGAGTTTTAAGTTCGCGTGGCGAGCTCGAAGCTAGAGTCGCTCGACTATTGGACACTAGGAGAAACAAAATGATACGACCAGGTCGCCTCGTACGGATCGCTTCTTTACTGCTCTTTTCTGTTGGAACACTTTGTCTATCAGGCGTAAGTATTGGCACCGCGAATTCGGCGGAGGGTAACAGCGTCGAAGATACGCCTGAACCCACCGCATCTCTAGCAGACTTCCAGGGAGGCGGTGATAAAGCCCCAAGAATTTCCCCAGTGATAGGGCCAGACTATTTCGTTGCACCTGTGACAACGGATCTGCAGAAACGCTTGCTAGGAACACTTTCATTTGAGAAGGGCTTAGTTCCAGCTGACGACGTGCATACGTATGTCCGGGTGAATGCGTATGCTCTTTTTGAACATCCCAGTTTTCGCTTGAGTGATCCTACTGGCCAGGCATTCGTTCCTATTCGCCGCCACTTAAAGCAGTTTGGAAGTTCCTCCAATCACGGTCAAATACGCATGATGATTGACTATGGACATTTGAATGTTACTAAGGAAACGCGAGCTTTGGCGATGGATGTGTTTCGTGGAATGGCAATCGGTGCAGGGTTTTCAGCAGTGAAGATCCACGGCTCATTTCGCAATCCGATTGACAACGAGCGAGATTTTGAATGGACCAATTTGCAAGCTGATCTGAACGATCGACCGGAAGATGAAAAGGCGGTCAAAATTGCTAACGTAACCATCTACCCGGTAGCGACCAAACTGGGACGATACTTGACCAACGATGCAGACTGCGTCGTAGACGTCCACGGCCCAGTCTCCCTAAGTGCGACACATATTTTCGGTGACGCGGAAGCCTCAGAGATCAAACAAAGTCTAGAGAAACTACCCTTGAAAACCAAGGATGTCGTGAGACTCCAAGTGTTCTTGGAAGAGCTCGATGACGACGTACAAGCATACGAGCTGGCTCAAGCTAAAAAAGATTCTCCGTTCCACGCTGCTGCCGTGAAATTATTCAAGAACGCAGGTTTCAAGACAATACGCATATTAATCGCGACAAGCAATGGAACTGTTGGGAGTGAGTATTAACCCAGCGACGGCAAGCACAAATGGACGAATTCATCCGCGTCCGTTCGGTTGCGTTGTGCTGGCTTCGGTGGACATCACCTCCCGCTGTTCTTGCCCCCAGAAACCAGCTGAAGTTGCATCGTCCGAAAGCTGCCGAAAAGATCGAGAGTCAGCTTCGGTCTGATTCACCGCTGTCAGGCCGCACAACTTCTTCAAAACTTAGGGCGATGCAACCGACCTGAATCTCGTACCGCAGGAACTCGCGTCGGTGTGCGTAAGAGAAGAACCGTTCTGGTGAACCTTGGATGATTGCCGCCCTCGAAGGTTTAAGGGAAGCTTCCTCTATTGATTGGCGCCATGAGCACTGAAATCACGGGCTGTCCTCGTTTTTTGGCCAGTCTCAAGACATCGTCTTCCTCTTGCGTAGAAGTTACTGTGCCCAGCTTGTCCGTGTATTGGCCATCACTTTCCGATAGGTAGATCACCATCTGAACGCGACTACCTTCGTTGACAGAACGGAAATCTTCATCTCTCACGCGTATCTCGATCTTCTTCCCACGGATGCTCTCCCAAAAACGATCGTTTGCATCCTGGCACTCCATCCACCAACGCGTTTCAATCCTGCGACTCTTCGAGTCGATCATCGTAATTTGGCTATTCTGATTCGGCCCAAGATTAAAGGCATAGGGATAGGAGCCAAGTTTTTCACGCCGAATCGGCGGTTCACTGAATAGCCATGAGATTCCCTCGTCGACATCCCATTCAATGAGAAGCGTGGGTTCGAATTCGGCTTCCTTTTGCACTCTCAGTCGAGACATGTTGGTTTTCTTTGCAAGCCGAAGCTCGTTACCCTGATTAGCTTGAACTGTCGTTGCAATCGCTTCACTGGTGAGATCAAGCTCATCGGCGGATCCACCGGTTTTACTTGTTGTCAAAGGAACGGGGTTGATCGAAGGGCTTGCTTCTGCTGTCTTTGGCTCTGGAGTTCCGTCGGCCCGCTGCCATTCAGAACCCCAACCGGATACGCCGCCCTCCGAGCCCAACGTTTCAAAACGCAGCAGGCCCGGCTCAGGGAAGGAGTATCGCAACTTGGCTCCGGTTCCACCGGTCAAGTCTTCACTTGTTTCGGCTAAGTGCAGCACATTCCCGTGGCGCAAAAGATAGAAGTAGCGTTCATCGGGATAGACCCCTTCGGTTGACGAAGTGACGAAAGAATCATCAATCGTTATGACCGTGATTTCTGACTGTACGTCGGTTGCCTCGTCTCTGTCGGCATTGAGCCATCGGAGTAAACGCCATTTGCCTATCAACGGTGACTGGTTTGGCTTGCTCGCTAGAGGATGCACAGGTACATCGCGGACTGCAACCGAGTAGTCGTGCTCACGGGTCATATCGGCCGCACGCGGTGACTCGGTAATCCGGGTAGTCCATTGGCCACCACGCTTCAGCACGACTTCTCCGTTCGCGATGATCAAATCCGAATCGGCATTGTCGATCTGGACGATGTACTCTCCGGCTCTAAGTCGCGTCGATGTTCCTTCCCTCGACACCGTTAGGTGTTCTACGACGTCTTCGCCTTGGCGTATCACGATGGGTACGTCTGTGTCGCTCTTGGTTTCGATTCGCAGCGTGCCTTTGCCGGTTTCCAGAATGATGATCACTCCGAAGAATGCAAACAGCGGTGCCGCCGCCAACACTAACCAACGCGACCAGCCACCGTTTCCAACCCTCGAAGCAGTATTCTCGCGTTCAACACCCTCGGATTCAGGGACTGAGGGAACCTTGGGACGAGGCGCTTCGGGATTCTGAAGATGGTTGAGCCAATGTTCCAACAAGTCGGCAACGTCACTAGCATCCGCGAAACGCTCGTCGCGTGGTTTGGCTAACAGTCTCATCACAATTGCCTCAAGCCACCCCGGAACGTCCGCATTAATGCTTCGAAGTGATCGAGGCTGGTCGTTCCCGATTCGGTTCAGCACTCCCATAGTCGTTTCAGCACGAAAGGGGCTTCTCCCGGACAGCATGAAGTACATCACGCTACCAAGCGAGAACAGGTCGCTCCGGTGATCGATGGCATCGCCATGAGCTTGCTCAGGAGACATGTATTGGGGTGTGCCAGCGATAACACCCGAGCGTGTCATGGTGGCGTCGTCGATCGCTCTGGCTAGTCCGAAGTCGGTGATCTGCACTCTCTCGACACCGTTCTCTAGCAAGATATTCGCGGGTTTGATGTCACGGTGAACCAAACCCTTAGCATGAGCGGCGGCAAGTCCCTCAGCAATCTGCGAAGCAATTCGCACGGCTTCAATCACAGAGAGGGGCCCGTCACTTTCAACACGCTGTTGCAAACTCCGACCGTCGACGACGGGCATCACCAGGTACGGCAATCCGCTGTGCTCGTCGACGGTTTGGATGGGCACGACATGTGGATGCACGACGGCGGCGGCACTCTTGGCTTCTCGCGCGAACCGCTTGCGCGCGGCCGCGCTGCTCGCGAGTTCGGGTGCAAGCACTTTCACTGCGCAATGTCGGTCCAAATGCGGATCGAACGCTCGCATCACAATTCCCATGCCACCACGTCCCAGAAACTCGATGACTTCATATCGAGAAAAACGCCCCAGCGAGTTTGGGTGGTCCGAAGAATCCGACAATGCCAAACTACCAACGTCGACCTCTTTGATTGGGTGTGCGACAAGTCCTTCCCGCAACAAGCTTCCTGTAATCTCCAAAGAAAGCCCGTCCTGAAACAAGGACTCCATTGTGCTTTGACACGTAGCACAAGTTTCAACATGCCGCGCGATCTCACAGGACGAATCGGCTGATTCTTCTTCGATCCAGGACTTCAAGCGGTTTTGGTCATAGTGAATAGGGGCAACCATCTTCATCTACCGTTTTACGAATGCGTGCCAAGATGCGGCAGCGAGCCACTCTCACCGCTCCTTCTGATTTGTTGAGTTCCCTCGCGACCTCCGCGATTGGGTGCTGCTCGACCGCCGTCATCCAAAATGATTTCCAAACCGAATCACTGAATTCTTTCCGAATGGCCTCGGCAACTTCATGCAATCGCAATCGCCAGTGCTCCATTCGAAACAGTGTGTCGGTTTGCTCTGCTTCCGGATGTTCCGCAATCAATTGCATAACGTTCGAGTCACCAGTGCCGGTATCCTTCGGCCCTCGAGTCAGTTTGTTGACCACCAGATCGCGAGTGATTTTTAGCAACCAGCCACGAAAGGAACCGCCGGCGTCCGGATCAAACGTGTCAATTCGCCGGCCGACGGTGACCATCACTTCTTGCGACAGATCTTCGGCGTCGGCATGCTG
>DNPC01000211.1:0-6671 GCA_003501565.1 Planctomycetaceae bacterium
GGCTGGTACGATTGGTTGACCGGTCGCTCGCAGTCGGGGCTAGTGGCGTGGGCCGGCAACACACAACATCTACTCGAGTCCCAACCAGCCCGCCAAAGCATCAGCGATTCAATTGGCTGGATTGTGGCTGACTGCCGGACCACGGGTCACGGCTGGCGATGCGCGTGCGCAAGTGAACAGACCGGCGGCATTCACCCCGATGCACCCGAGCTTCTATCTGGCGCATCTTTTGAACACTCAATGGCTCTTGTTAGCGACGAACGTATCCAGCCTCCCGACTGGATACTGTTGGACGACAGCATCCAGCATATTCAACAGGTCTCGCCAGCGGATCTCCACGCACGGCTGGCCCAGATTCGCAAGACGTTTCCGCAATCGTTGATAGTGGTAGCTACGAGTCTGCCGCGTGCGGAAGATTGGCTGGCCAGTCAGCGTATTCCGGCATGCCAGTTCATCGCCAAGCCCAGCACCGGAAGCTCTCTCCGCGCGTGCCTGGAAAACTTCCTGTCCTCCAGAACGGACAACTGAGTGAAAGCTGACAACTGGGAAGAAAACGAGCACGCCTCGGTAGGAACGATGTCCAACTGAGTTCACGATCTTTGCTTTTCTTCCGCGGCGCTAGGACGAATGTAATTGGGCGCAAGAGAATCTGGAGAGACCAGCTGGCCGCGTTGCAAGTGCTGCCACCCGACTTGAGCAACATCTTCAGCCAAAGGGTTACGGGCAAGCTGCTGCACCGCATCGTCCGCGGGGCGATAGGTCTTCAGGCCGGGGCCAGCGACAACGATCGGATCATCAGCTGCAGGCGGGCTGGAGCCGTTGACTGAGATAAGCGGATCGGACTGCCACTGGACTGCATCGCAAACGATGGGAGCGCACAAGGGTTTCAAGGACCAACCGTCCGCAACTGCAACGAAATGCCAGGCCGACGTAAAGACCTGTTTGCGAAATGCGTTGATCACTGGAACGATGGTGGCCGAGTGAGGTTGGCTGCTGCCTGCGAGCCTGACTGCTGCCGAATGTGCGATTGCATGCAGCGTATCGATTGGCGCTATTTCGCGCTGCCATGCGAAGGCCAGCAGCTTGATTGTCGCTAAGCCGACCCGCAGTCCTGTAAACGACCCTGGGCCAACTGAAACCGCCAGAAAGTCTGGAGATGCCAGGTTGGCCTCGGCTAGGAGCGTGGATATCGCCGGTGCCAAATGACGAACGCTGCCGCCGTTGTCTGGGAAGATGATTTGTTGAACATCTTCCGGTGTGGCGTCCAAGCCCTCCGGTTTCGCGTTTTCAGCAGACCGTTGGCTCAGACAGACGCTACCTCCGGTTCCAGAGCACTCCACGGCCAGGCACCAAGTTGAGCGAGCTGCATCGGCCGATTGGCTGTCAGTTTGTGAAGAAAGCAAGGTCAAGGTTCTGTCGCGTTTAAGGGGTGTCAACTTGCCGGAAAGCAAGAAATCTCTGTCGCGGACGAATGCCCAAGTGAACTCGCGCTGCCGCCATTGCCAAAGATTACACCTTTGCATCCCGCCTGGGAGGTGCCGGGAGGAGCGTACCCACCAATTTGGAGCTCAAGGCCCCTCCCAGCCAATGCGTTCATGGGGGTCGAGTTTGGATTCCTGGGCCCGTAGTCGCCTTTTCGAGAATACGGGGGGGCCAAGCGGGTATCGGCGGAGCTATCGGCAATTTACAATGTTCCTTTTGTTTCGCACGATCAAGCAAGCATTTCAGGTCGGATGTCGGCTTGAAATCCGACGGAAATACCACTCCCTAGAAAAGCGGCTACTTGCGACGTAGCGCTGCCTTGGTAATTTGGCCGGATTAATCGATCCACTCGATACCGCCGCTTTGAACCTGAGTCCTAGGTAAGCAGTTCCGGGTGAGTGCTAGTGCAGAGCTGTGCCAGACTGGACGATGGATGGTTAATGCAGAGAAGCATTGCCCGCTCCGGAAGTCCGAGTGTGCCAAAATGAGATGAGAAAGACGGCCTGTGCGACAAGCCTTAATCAGCGATATCCATGGCAACCTGGAGGCCTTGCAAGCAGTACTGGCGGATATTCAAGACCAGTCGGTCGAGAGAATCGTGTGTCTAGGCGACATCGTTGGCTATGGGCCTAATCCTTGCCAGTGCTTGGACCTGGTAATGAAGCGATGCCAACTGACCATTTTGGGCAATCACGACCAAGCCGCCCTTTTCGACCCAGAAGGATTCAATCCCGTCGCCCTGCGGGCCATCTATTGGACTCGTGATGAACTTGACCGTGGGCCCGGTCCTGGCACCGTGATCAATGGGCGTTGGGATTTCCTGAGCGAGCTGCCAAAATTCCACCAAGACGGCGATGTTCTGTACGTTCATGGCTCGCCTCGGGACGCGACCAACGAATACGTCTTTCCAGAGACGATCTATGACCAAGCTCGCATGAAAGTCTTGTTCGACAAGGTGACCAGGCTGAGCTTTCAAGGTCACACGCACATGCCTGGCGTATTCACTACCGACGGAGAATTCATCGCTCCGGAGGACACCGATTATGAGTTTCCGTTATCCGACGAGAAGTTAATGATTAACGTCGGTTCGGTAGGCCAACCGCGCGACGAAGACCCTCGTAGTTGCTACGCTATCATGGACGACAAGGACGAAAGCGTGACCTTTCGACGTGTCGAATACGATATCGAAACGACAATTAAAAAGATCTACAACATCGGCGACCTCGACGACATGCTCGGCGATCGCCTTCGCGGCGGGCGCTAGGCGCATCGGCTGAGGACTCCCTGTGACGTCCCGGTGAAGCGTTGCCTGCTCTGTGGTGATGGAGCCCCGAAAGTGCGACGAGCGATAGTTAGCGATATCCATGGGAACCTACCTGCCATTCAGGCAGTGCTTGAGGATATCAAGTCGCAAGATTGCGAGCAGATCGTTTGCCTCGGTGATGTGGTCGGATACGGCCCACAGCCACGCGAGTGCATCGATGTTGTCGAGAAATTCGACGCCTGCATTCTCGGCAACCACGACTTGGCGGCTCTGTTTGATCCTGAGGGCTTCAGCAATGCAGCCGAACAAGCCATCCTGTGGACACGCCGTCAAATCGAATCTGGCGACACGCAGGAGGAATGCCTGAGGCGCATGAATTTCCTCGCGCATCTTCCCCGGACCCGGCGTGAGGGCGACGTAATGTACGTCCACGGGTCAGTCCGGAATCCCGTCAACGAGTACGTTTTCCCTGAGGACGTGCACAACCGTCGGAAGATGGAAAAACTGTTTTCGATGGTGCAGCACGTTTGCTTCCAAGGCCATACTCACGTGCCAGGGGTTTTCACTTCTGACATGGCATTCCACAGTCCCAGCGACATGAATCTGAGTTTTCAACTCACTAGCGAAAAGGCGATGGTTAACGTCGGTTCGGTAGGTCAGCCGCGCGACGGGGACTGGAGGAGTTGTTACGCGATCCTGGACACTCCATGGATCCACTTTCGTAGGGTAGAGTATCCGATTGACGATACAGTCGCAGCAATTCATGCGATCGAAGAACTCGACCGATTCCTTGGCGACCGCCTTCGCGACGGCCGATGAGCTTCGCGAGATTCGATCACTTGCGAGTCAACCCACGTTGCAAGCTGGCTAAGCTTCAATCAGAATAACTCCAAGTGTTTCGCCGGTGGCTACGGCAGAATTCGCTTCCCCAAAATCAATCTAGCGAGTTCGCATCTTTCATGCAGACCGTGACCCTCAGGGTGATCTCAGGCGCCGACCGAGGGCGTATTTATCGCGAGTTGCCAACGCCGATTACGATTGGTCGTGAAGAAGGCAATTCGGTTCAGCTGAACGACGAACGTATCAGCCGCTATCACGTCAAAATCCAAGAGGACGGCGGCCGTCTAGTTGTTACCGACTTGGAGAGCACCAACGGAACACGCATTAATGGCAACGTTTGCAATCTCAAGATTTTGCGGTTCGGTGACACCATTTCGCTTGGCCGCACCGTCCTGCTTGTAGGATCTCGCGAACAGATTGCAGCCTGGTTTGACAACACGGGCGAAAGTGATCGCACCGCTGATGAAGATGACATGCCGCTGGACAGCGACGACGATCATCCAGAAGAGGACAGCGTTCAGCGCTACCCAGATTCGGTAGGTCTTCCAACAAATCGCATCGCGCTACCCGGCGGGCTGACACCTGGACAAGCCGCCGAACTGCGAGAGCTTCTCGACCATGTACACGATGGATTGCAAACCATTCTTGACGACGCGGCGGTCGATGAAAAGGAAAACACCGCCGCCATCAATCTAAAGGCTTGGCAAACTCTGCTGCGAACGCAAAGCGAGATTGCTGAGTGGATCCACCGCATCGAAGACCCCGAAAGCGAGTAGGTCGTCGCCCCTCCGCTTTTCCCGCGCAGGACTCATCGGTCGCGGTAGCAGTAGCAGACCACGCCTTGCTCTGCTACTCGGGAGATCTTGAGCCCACGTAGTTCTGGTTCGAAGTTTGCGGCCTCATTCAAATCTACCTGCGAAGACGATATGCTGGCAGTAGTGCACGATGCGGGTTGATGAATCACTCCCGAACGCCATCATGCACCGGAAAACCCAGCCACTTTGTGGCAATTCACGATTGGAATTCGCATGTCGGGCAATTTTGTTCACCTTCACTGCCACAGCCACTACAGCTTGCTCGATGGCGCTAGCTCGATCGACAAACTGATCGCGAAGGCCAAGAGAGAGGGCATGAACTCCCTCGCACTAACCGACCACGGTAACTTGCACGGTGCACTTGAGTTCTACCGGAAGGCGAAAGCCCAAGAAATCAACCCAATCATTGGCTACGAAGCCTACGTCGCGCCGGGCAGCCGGAAGAGCAGGGGAGGGGCGGCCAGTCAGAAAGAAGCGGCTTACCACCTTACCTTGCTGGCCAAGAACCACACCGGCTACAAGAACCTGCTGAAGCTGGCATCGTTGGCTTCGCTGGAGGGCTTCTATTACAAGCCGCGAATCGACCGCGAAATCATTCAGGAATACAACGAAGGCATCATCTGCCTGAGCGGCTGCGTGTCCAGTGAATTCTCGCGAGCGGTGATGAAGTCCAGAGATACGTCCGACGCCGAAAAGGAAGCGATTGATGTCGCCCAGTGGTTTCACGGCGTCTTTGGGGACCGGTATTTCGTCGAGGTCATGAACAATGGTCTGGATATCCAGCGTCTGCAGTTGGAGGGAGCCGTCGACATCGCCAAGAAAGTCGGCTTGCCCGTGGTAGCGACCAGCGATGCGCATTATGCCGAGAAAGGCGACGCTGAGATCCAGGACGTCTTGCTGTGTATTAACACCGGCAAGTACCGCACCGATTCGTCGCGGATGAAGATGGAAGGCGACCAGTTCTACCTGCGTTCACCACAAGAGATGTATGACAGTTTTCCGGGGATGGAAGACGCCGTCGCTCGGAGCCAGGAAATCGCCGACACTGTCGATATCGAAATTGAGCTAGGCAGTCGGCACTTCCCAAAATATCCGATGCCGCCTGAAAAGGACGCAGACGACTATCTACGAGAGATCTGCGTCAAAGGACTGAAGGAGCGTTACGAAGGCAATGAAGAAATGTTGCCCGGCGGCGAGCTGAGCGAAGTGGTGCAAGCCCGCTTGGACCGCGAGCTCGGGGTAATCGAACGCCTCGGTTTCGCAAACTACTTCTTGATCGTTTGGGACTTTGTCGTTTTCTCACGTAGCGAAAACGTGCCCAACACTGCCCGGGGCAGTGGTGTAGGCGCATTGGTCTGTTATGCACTCTACCTCAGCCATGTATGCCCGATCAAGTACGACCTACTGTTTGAACGCTTCCTGGATGAAAACCGCTTGGAAGCGCCCGATATCGATATCGATTTCTGCAAAGATCGAAGAGTCGAAATCATTCAGTATGTCCGTGACAAGTACGGCGAAGAGAACGTCGCACAAATTGGAACGTTTGGAACGCTGGCAGCAAAAGCCGCCATTAAAGACGTTGGCCGAGCCCTTGGTATTCCACTCGTCCGCGTCAATCAGATCACGGAGATGGTGCCTGATGAATTGAAAATCACGATCTCCAAAGCCCTGGAAAAGAGCGAGGAACTGAAGAACACCTACGACTCCGATCCGGAGATCCAAGAGCTACTAGACATCGCGATGAAACTGGAGGGCAACGCGCGCAATGTTGGTACGCACGCAGCTGCCGTGGTAATTGGTGATAAGCCGCTGACCGAATATGTTCCGCTAACGCGCGTTCCCGGCAAGACGGATATCATCACCCAGTGGTCAATGAACGACGTCGAAGATGCGGGCCTGCTCAAGATGGACTTCTTGGGGCTTCGCAACTTGACGATCCTCTCCAAGAGTGTCGACATCATCGAGGAGACAACTGGGGAAAAGCTGGATCTGCACAAGATCCCTATCGACGACAAGGAATCGTTTGCTCTGTTGCAACGTGGTGAAACCAAGGGCGTGTTTCAGCTTGAGTCCGGCGGTATTCGCGACCTCTTGCAGCGGATGAAACCTGACCACTTCCGTGACATCATCGCGACCAATGCACTTTACCGGCCGGGACCGCTCGAAGGCGGTATGGTCGATGACTACGTCGATGTCAAACACGGACGCAAGGAACCGGAGTACCTCCATCCCGTTCTCGAAGAGATCTTGGCCGAAACCAACGGCGTCAT
>DNPC01000211.1:6747-15466 GCA_003501565.1 Planctomycetaceae bacterium
GGCGTCATGGTCTATCAGGAACAGGTCATGCGGATCCTTAATCGCTTGGGCGATATCGAGCTAGCAAGTGCCTACACCTGTATTAAGGCCATTAGTAAAAAGAAAGAGAAAATCATCGCCGCCAACGAGGAACAATTCCTTAAAGGCGCTACCGAGAAAGGCCTGACAGAGAAACAGGCCAGCGAAATGTGGCAGATGATTCTCAAGTTCGCTGGATATGGGTTTAACAAGAGTCACTCAACCGCCTACGCCCTGGTTGCCTACCAAACGGCCTACTTGAAAGCACACTACCCAGTCGAGTTTATGGCCGCCTTGCTGTCCGGCGACATCCCCGGTCGCAACTTCAAACGCAAAGACTCCCTGGTCGAACACTTGGAGGACTGCGAACGGATGGATATTGAAGTTGTACCGCCCGATGTCAATTGTTCCTTCGTCGATTTCGCAGTTCGCGATAACAAAATCATCTTCGGTATGGCCGCCGTAAAAGGTTGCGGTGGTTCAGCTGGCGAATCCATCGTCGCCGCGAGAGAAAGCGACGGGCCGTTCAAGAACATCTTCGAATTCTGCGAACGTGTGGACCCGAAAAACTGTAACCGATCGACAATCGAAACCTTGATCAAAGCGGGGGCCTTTGATAGCACCGGCGCGAATCGCGCTCAATTAATGGCGGTTGTCGAAAAAGCGGTACAGTCCGGTGCATCGGCATTGGCAGATCGCAAGAGCGGCCAAATGAACTTCTTCGAGGAAATCGAAGAGACCGTAGAAGAGGACCCTACGATCAACTTGCCAGACATCCCAGAGATGCCGGACAAGACGAAGCTATCGATGGAAAAAGAAGTGCTGGGGATGTACCTTTCAGCGCATCCGATGGCCGAATACAAGGCACAGCTCGAGACACTATGTTCTCACACATCCGCCCAACTAAAGGACGTCAAAGATCGCAGCGAAGTCATCGTCGGCGGCATGATTTCATCAATCAAACTCGCCAACACTCGAAATCCCAAACCTGGCCAGCCAAGTCGCTACGCTAATTTTGACTTAGAAGACATGGAAGGCGCGGTGCGCAGCATCTGCTGGCCATCCGGCTATGAGCAATACGGACCATTCATCCAACCGGAAGCGGTCGTCATTATGCGAGCCACCGTCGACAAACGCGGCGGAAACGATGAAGTGAACCTAATGGCCAATGAGATCATTCCAATCGAAGAAGCTAACGAACGCTTTACCGCAGGAATTCGAATCAACCTAGCGCAAGATCGGCACGAAGAGGAGATCTTCGCTCGGCTGAACGAGGTCTTGCGGGGCTATCCAGGCAAAATGGATGTGATGGTCGCTCTGAAACTAACCAGTGGTGACCTGGTCCAATTGAAGAGTAAGAAACATCGCATCAGCATCACCCCCGAATTGAGGGGAAGGCTAGATGACTTGCTTGGAAATGATAGCCACCGGTTACTCGTTTCGCCCCCCAAACCCAAGCAAGGAGGTGGTGGGCGGCGCAACCGGCAATAAAACTTGGCGTAGAACTCCTAAACTGCCTATGTTTGTTGCCAACGTAGCCCCGTCCAATTATCCTCATAGAATGTTCTCGCGCGGGATCCGCGCTGATTCGACGTGGGTGTAAACACGCGACGTCGCAACCCGTACCAACTGCTCAAGTCCCCGATGGATGAGCAGACATACTTCGGAACAGTCTTTCGACCCAAGGCAATAAATGATGGTTCGCCTTTCTAACAACCTGATCAAGCTCTTCGCCCTGGCAGCGGTACTGATTGTTGGTCCCTCTACGCTTGCCCAAAACAACAACAATAACAACAACAACGGCGGCGGTGGCGGCAACAATAACAACAACAATAATAACAATAACAACAACAATAATAACAACAACAATGCACCGACCGTTGCTGGTGTCTCGATCGACGCTCAAGGCGTGTTGCGGGTCATGCAGCCCAATCCGCAGTTGACTCGTCAAAAGCTCTGGGCCGCACGGCAAACAATGCCGCAAAGGCTTGCCCGTCCAAGCAAACTTCGCAAGATCTCGCTTAACCGGCTGGAAGCTGCCATTGCAAAGCAACTTAGCTCTGGCGAGAACATCAACGACGAAATGTTCGCGCTCGCTGGCCTGACTCGGCTCGAGTACGTGTTCTTCTATCCCGAAACGGGCGACATCGTAATCGCAGGTCCTGCAGAAGGATTTGCAGAAGACGCCGTAGGACGCATTGTCGGCGTTGAGACTGGTAAGCCATGTCTGCGACTCGATGACTTGGTTGTCGCCCTACGTGCTTTCGCTCCTCAAGCAAAAGCAACTAATGTTATCAGCGTCTCTATTGACCCGACCCAAGAAGGCTTGGCTCGCATGCAGCAGGCGATACGCCAGTTAGCAGCCAATTTCCGTGGTCCGCAGGACACTCCTGTTGTCCTTCAAACGTTGAAGCAAAGCCTTGGGATGAATGAAGTGACGATCAAGGGGATCTCGCCCGCGACGCACTTCGCCCACGTCCTCACTGAAGCTGATTATCGCATGAAGCTCATTGGTATCGGTCGCCAGGCACCACCTGTACGGAACCTAATTAGCTACGCATCACAAATCGGCTCCGGCAGCACCAACGCTCTGATGCGTTGGTACTTCGTTCCCAACTATGAAGCGATTGCCGCCAACGACGACATGACCGCAATGAAACTCACTGGTAAGGGACTGAAGCTCATCGATGAGAACGAGTTTGTTACGTCGGATGGTCAACGCAAAAAGTCGACTCGTCCAAACCCGGCCAGCAAACGCTACACAACCAGCTTCACAAAGCACTTCAACGCCGTTGCTGCGGTTGATCCTGTTTACGCGGAACTACGCAACCTCGTCGATCTGACGATTGCAGCAGCGTTCATCCAAAAGCAAGACTTCTACACTGAAGCAGGTTGGGATCTGGGGACGTTGGGCAGTGAAAGTGCACTACCCGTTCAGACTCTGCCAGAACCTCGACAAGTTGAAACGGCGGTCAACGCAATTTTGAAGGGTAACCGGCTGATCACGCCAATCGGTGGCGGTGTCGCCATTCAGCCCCGCAAGGCGCTCGAGGAAGAAAACGTCGCTCGCGACGCTGGCCTTGGAAATGCGAAGGCTTCCGTCAGCCTCTCCGAACTGGCCGACGGCCAATGGTGGTGGGATTAGGTCAGAGCTAGAGGCCTAGAACTCGAACATGTTTAAAACGCGGAGCAATTGTTGCTTCGCGTTTTTTTATGTCCTCGCTGCGAAGTCGCGCGTGCACTTGATCTGTGTGAACTCGCCACCTGAGATTCAAGAGCTAATTCCAAGACCACGCGGTCTACGTCCCGGGGCTCTGAGCACAAGGCTCTGGTGGATGGATCGCTCGAATCCAAGAGGTAATTCCGCTAGCCTATGCCAACTCGGTTTCAGTTTCATTGTGGTGTCGTCGTATTGCCCAGCTGGCAGTGCGACGCCAGCATCTGAGTTATTCCCAGGCGTCTTGGGCCGACTCGCTAGCGCCCCTGATTCGCTCGATGCAAAACTGTCTTGGCCGATAAAGGAGCTCAAGACATAGATTGATTGCAGCGTGCCGGTGTCAAATACAGAAACGTGTCACACTCAGATACGTCGGCAAGCCGAACGTCGTGCGGAGTTGCCGGTCAATTGCTGATCAGGCCGCTCTTCACCGCCCAAACCGCCGCCGCGGTCCGGTCGGCCGTATCAAGTTTGCGGAGGATATTTTGTACGTGCTCCTTCACGGTCTCGACGCTAATGCCGAGCGAATTGCCGATTTCGCGGTTGCTTAGTCCGAGTGCGATGTGCCGCAGGACCTGAAGTTCGCGATTGGTCAAAGGAATGTCTTTTGAGTCAGTTCGATCCTTCCGCTTTTCCATCGTGGACTGAACGCGTCGGAGAATGCTATTCTCGCTCGGTTTGGCTCCTTGGGCTGCTCGCTGAACGGTCTCAACCACATCGAGACGCGAAGAGTCCTTCAAAATGTAGTCGCTCGCACCGAGCGCTATCGCGCGTGCGACGTAGGTCGGATTGTCATACGTCGACATGATGACGACGGATACCTCTGGTGTCTTCTCGCGGATCTGCTCGAGGGCGGTCAAGCCGTCTCCGCTTCCAAGCCGAACGTCTAGCAGCACAACGTCAGGCCGCTTGCTTTCCGTCATAGAAACGGCTTCTTCGACACTCCCAACTGCCCCAATAACCTCAACACCACTGTCCGACAGCAGCTTATTCATGCCGCTTCGCACGACTTCATGGTCGTCTGCGACCAGTATTTTGATACTCACGTGTTCCAACCTAAAAAGCTAGTAGATGAGACCTGCCCGTTTCACCCTGGCTTGTCTGCCCGACGGGGCAATACCTAGAAACCTAGAACGTGATCAGCGATGTCACGACTACGGATCTCCGCATTCTTCAACACCCAATCCGCCCGTCTTTCAGTAGCCGAAAGGGGCCTGGCTGGGGACAGATTCCGCGCCGTGTTCGATTGGGTGGCAGGGCAAGATGGTGAGAGAGCAAAGCGGTTACGGTGCAAGAAAGACAGGGCATGGTGGTGACATTGGGGGGGCATTATGTGCTTAGCAAACAACAGAAGGGTATAGAGTCCCCCCAGGGATGTCACGCCCCCCTATCCGGGCCGTAAAAGCAGCCATAACTACTACTTCCGGATCAAGGCGTAGCCATACGTGGGGCATTTGCTTGCATCATTTAGATTTCCAACCTAAGTACTTCTAGCGACAACCGGATTTATTCTCCGCACCTGAGTCTGCCAACCTCTGGCATACACTGGTCTACTTCTGCGGTATGGAAATGGCTCACGAACTCCTGATTCTCGATGACGACCGCTGGCTACTGGAATCCATGCAAGACTGGCTGTCCGAGCAGGGATTCTGTGTACACACAGCAGCAAGTGTTGCTGAAGCTCAAAAAGTAGCTCAATCGAGCGCGCTCGATCTTTGCCTGGTTGACCTAAACCTTGAAGGAGAGAACGGCTTTAGCTTTCTGAATTGGGCCAACAAGAAACTTCCCGACATCCCCGTCGTGATGATGAGTGGGTATGCGGGGCCCGACACCGGCGCGACGGCCGTTACCGAAGGCGCTTTCGATTTCCTTACCAAACCGATAATTGATCAAGAATTACTGACCGCGCTGAACCGGGCAACGAACCAACAACGCGTTGCAGACGAAAATCGACGCCTGAAATCAGAGTTGGATAAGCGACGTGGACTTGAGAGTGTGGTCAGCCATGACCCGCGGATGACGCAGCTATTTGACATCATCGATAGCGTTGCTGATACGCGTGCAACGGTACTCATTACCGGCGAAAACGGCACGGGCAAATCGATGATTGCCAGAGCCATCCACCGCCGAAGTAGCCGTTCGGAAAACCCGTTCGTCGAAGTCGCTTGCGGCGCGCTTCCGGAGAACTTGCTGGAGAGCGAACTGTTTGGACACACCGCCGGTGCGTTTACTGGCGCGAACTCCGCTAAGGCAGGGAAGTTCGAAGCGGCAGATACCGGTACGATCTTCCTTGACGAAATCGGAACGGCGTCGGCAGCAATGCAGGTCAAGCTGCTTCGCGTATTGCAGGAATTACAGTTTGAGGCCGTTGGCGGGAACGATACCATCAGTGTTGATGCTCGTTGCATCCTGGCTACGAACGAAGACCTCGAACAGTCCGTCGCATCGGGCGCTTTCCGGCAAGATCTGTACTACCGAATCAACGTCATTCATCTTGAGCTACCCGCTCTTCGTGAACGCAGCAGCGATATCCCCCTGTTGGTCGAGCACTTTCTACAGAAGTCCCTCGGCTCAGTTGACAAGGAAATCGAAGGGTTCTCGCCCGAGGCCATCGAACTGATGATCAAGTATCAGTGGCCGGGGAATATCCGCGAGCTGGAAAACGTGGTCCAGCGCGCCGTACTTCTGACCAAGAGCCCACTATTGGGAGCTGAACTTCTCCCGCCCGGTCTCTTGGGTGACTCGATTTCTCGCCCGACGATGGCGGGCATCAGCCGTGGCCAAACACTTCGTGAGGCCCTAGAGGGCCCCGAACGCCAAATCATCATGGACGTTCTTCGTGCCAATGCGTTCAGCCGCAATCAGACTGCCGACCAACTGGGCATCAATCGGACGACACTCTACAAGAAGATGAAGCGTCTGGGCATTAGCACTAACTCACTCACAGATTAGCTGGACGGCTCGTAGTCCAACAGCTGACCTGCATCCCGCCCTCGCGGCCACAGCAAATCGCCTGTGCTCGTCGACGCATCGCCTGGGCTCAGTACGACTTAATTCGATGCGTCCTTTCTTTCTCGGCGCTCCCGACGCCGTCACGCAGATTCGCCCCGCTTCCTGCTTCTGGAGCGTTCTACGGGCACTTTTCGCCCTACCACACCGCCTTATAATCTGGCACTTGCGATCATCGCATTTGCACCATTCCAATTGGCGACCCTTTGACCGGCGAAAACGCGAAATGAAAATACACGAGTACCAAGGGAAAGAACTGTTCCGGAAGGCGGGAGTGCCCGTCTTGGATTCGATCGTCGCGCGTTCTCCGGATGAGGCTTCCGCGGCCTACGATACGCTCGGTGGCTCAATAGCGGTCGTAAAAGCACAAATTCACGCCGGCGGACGCGGCAAAGGAACGCTAATCGAAAACCGCGACCAGAACGGTGTTCAATTGGTCAAGAGCGCAGACGAAGCGGCTCAAGTTGCAGGCAACCTCTTGGGTAACCGACTGGAAACGATTCAAACCGGCCCCGAAGGGGCAAAGGTCAATCAGGTTCTAGTCGAGGCCGGATGTGACATCGCCCGCGAACTGTATCTAGGTATCGTCCTGGATCGCGGCACCAAAATGCCGGTACTGATGGTCAGCAGCGAGGGTGGAGTCGAAATCGAGAAGGTCGCAGAAGAAACGCCGGATAAGATCTTCCGTGAGCACTTCCACCCGGACGTAGGCCTTCAAAGTTTCCAAGTTCGGAAACTGTGTAAAAAGCTCGACATATCCGGACCAGCGGCTCGAGCGGCAGACAAATTCATGAAGAATCTCTGCCAGCTTTATTGTGCACTAGATTGTTCTCTGGTCGAAATCAACCCGTTGGTCATCACTTCGGGCGGCGAGATGATCGCGTTGGATGCAAAAGTCACTTTCGACGAAAATGCACTTTTCCGTCACCCGGAGCTGACCGAACTGCGTGACTTGGCTGAAGAAGAGCCCGCCGAAGTTCGAGCATCCGATGCCGGTCTCTCCTACGTGAAACTCGACGGCACGATTGGGTGCTTGGTCAACGGAGCCGGGCTGGCGATGTCAACAATGGACATCATTAAGTACCACGGTGGCCAACCTGCAAACTTCTTAGACGTTGGCGGTGGTGCGACTACAGAACAAGTTGTTGAAGCTTTCAATATCATTCTGTCGGACAAAAGTGTAAAAGCCGTTTTGGTGAATATCTTCGGCGGCATCGCCAAATGTACGACCATTGCAACTGCGATCATTGAAGCCTCCAAGCAGATTGGAATCACCATTCCTTTGGTTGTCCGCCTGGAAGGCACCGAAGTGGAAGAAGGCAAGAAAATGCTAGCCGAAAGCGGGCTAGCCATGACGACTGCCGACGATCTGACCGACGCAGCTAAGAAAGTTGTCGCCGCTGCATCTGCCTAAACGTTCTTGCTGACCAGCCCTCTAGCGAGCGTTTTCGAACCAAGCCAATCGTTTCAAACCAAACACAAGATCTGCAATGAGCATCTTAATCAATAAAGACACCAAGGTAATCTGTCAGGGCATCACGGGAAGCGCTGGCCTGTTTCACACCACTGGTTGTGCTGAATACGGCACACAAATGGTCGGTGGTGTCACGCCGGGTAAAGGCGGTCAAACGGCCGCAGGACTTCCCGTCTTTGACACCGTTGAAGAAGCGGTTTGCGAAACCGGCGCCAACGCCACCATGATCTTCGTACCACCGCCATTTGCCGCCGATGCGATCCTCGAAGCCGTCGACGCTGGGATCGAAGTCATTGCAGCTATCACCGAAGGTGTCCCCGTCCTGGATATGGTTGAAGTGTATCGACGTGTTCGAGCCAGCGATTCCGTGTTGATCGGCCCTAACTGCCCAGGGTTGATCACGCCCGGTGCATGTAAGATCGGAATCATGCCCGGCTATATTCATAACCCAGGTAAGATCGGCATCATAAGCCGAAGTGGCACCCTGACTTACGAAGCCGTTTGGCAGACGAGCAATTTAGGCCTCGGCCAGTCCACTTGCGTTGGACTCGGTGGTGATCCAATTGTTGGCACCAGCTACATTGATTTGTTCAAGCTTTATCAAGAGGATGACCAGACCGAAGCTATCCTTATGATTGGTGAGATCGGTGGTGACGCGGAAGAACAAGCGGCTGCCTACGTCAAAGAACACGTAACCAAACCCGTAGCTGCATTCATCGCGGGCGCCACCGCCCCTCCGGGAAAACGGATGGGCCACGCCGGGGCGATCATTTCCGGCGGTAAAGGGACCGCTGGTGAGAAAAAGGCCGCGTTGGAGGCCGCTGGAATCGTCGTCGCTCCTAGCCCTGCGGACATGGGCGCGGCAATCGAACAAGCCATCAAGCAGGCTGGCTGAATCGGTGAGCGGCAGCGGAGGCTTGCGGTGCACGAATCCACCGCCGGGACGCCAAAAGTAAGCCCAAGCTTGCAGGTAGGAACCCGCCCGAGACGTCGCCGTCCAG
>DNPC01000786.1 GCA_003501565.1 Planctomycetaceae bacterium
GACCGGCCACTGTGCATGCGACGAATATAAGTCGTCGTGCTTCGATGATTCACCCGCCGATGCATCGCTGGCAGGTGTGCTCCGTAAGCGCTAGAACTGCAACCTGCCTGGCTCGCTTGCGTTTCCGCTATAAGGGTTTCGGGCAGGAAGCTGGCAGCCCCCGGTCCGACGGCCCACCACGGCTGGCCGAGCCAGTAGGTTTCGTTGTGACGACATCGGTGGCCAGGCAAGGCGTAGTTGGAAACTTCGTATTGCTCAAATCCCTTTGATGCAGCTGCAGCCTGGGTCGCGCGGTACATCTCCAACTGCGTATCCTCATCGACTTCAGTCAGCTCATCCTTCTGCACTCGGCCGTAAAACGCACTTCCGCGTTCAACCGTCAATCCGTACGCTGATACATGCTGGATTGGCAAATCCAAAGCTCGCGTGATATCAGATCTCCATTCATCGAGGCATTCCCCTGGAGCCGCAAAGATCAAGTCGAGTGAGACTGCTGGGAACCTTTCCCTACAGCGGTGCACGGCCGCGACCAGGTCATCGCTTCGGTGATCGCGCTCAAGTACCTGAAGCTTTCGATCACTCAGCGACTGACCGCCTAGCGAGATCCGGTTCACGCCAGAGTCACGCAACAAGTCGAGCTGCTCCGCTGTGCAGTCGAGTGGATTGGCCTCGCAAGAGTATTCACCGCCTGGCTCAAGAGGCAGCCACTTGCCCAAGATGACTTGAAGCCGCTGCATCTGCGGGCCAGAAAGATAGCTTGGCGTGCCTCCGCCAAGAAACAACGTCTCCACCATCCGCGGCTCACCAAGCTGCTGGGCTAACTCAAGCTCCAGGGCATCCAGATAAGCCTCGACAAGGTCATCTCGCCCCGTCACAAGCGTGAAATTGCAGTAACCGCACCTCCGACCGCAAAATGGTACATGCACGTAGGCGGCGGTTGGCAGAGATGTTGTCATGCGCGTCGCGATGGATTGGCTTTGCTGTTTGTATTCAAGCCCAGTAATCTCGCCCAGTATTCAAGCCCGACTCGCAGTAATCCCGCCCCAGTCGCTTACTTGCCACCACCTAGCCACGTTTCCCAGCATGCTAGCGGCAGATGGCGATCTCGCGATAATCTAAGCCACATGAACTAAGCAAGACCAGCCCCCCGCGCCAGCAATGGCGCCCAGAAGGACGTGGCGATGAGCCGACTGACGTACAAAGATAGCGGTGTCGACCTGGAATTATACCAGCAAGCGATGGGGCGACTGCCTGCGCTGATGCATCGTACGTTCAGCCCACGAGTCGTCAAGAACGATGGTGGATTCGCCGGGCTATTCCAACTCGACTTTAATTCGGCGCTCTTCTCTCGCAAGTACGAAGAACCTGTTCTGGTCAGTGGGACCGACGGCGTCGGCACCAAACTCAGTGTGGCCCAGCAGGTTGGACGGCACGATACGATCGGTATCGATCTAGTCGCAATGTGTGTCAACGACATTCTCTGCTGTGGCGCCGAACCGCTGCTTTTCCTCGACTACATTGCGATGGGCCGCGACAACCCCGAAATGCTTGAGCAAATCGTCAAGGGGATCAGCGACGGCTGCGTTGAAGGCGATTGTTCACTTCTGGGCGGCGAAACTGCGATCATGCCCGACCACTACCAAGGTGATAATTACGACGTAGCCGGATTCTGCGTTGGCGTCGCAGACAAAAAGAACTTGATTACCGGCAAGCAGATTGCCCCCGACGATTTGGTGATCGGCGTTTCTTCCTCAGGCTTTCATTCCAACGGCTTTAGCTTAGTTCGCAAAGTTGTCTTCAAGCACGCGGGGATTGATGTCGCAGAGCACGTAGATGTACTTGGGCAAACCGTGGGCGAAGCTTTACTGGAACCCACGCGAATCTATTCGAGTTTGGTCCGTGCAGTGCTTAGCCACTATCGCGTCAAAAGTGTGGTGCATGGCATTGCACACATCACCGGCGGTGGCTTGCTTGAGAACACCGAGCGTATTCTGCCACCGACAGTGGATCTGGAGTTCGAACGCTTAAGCTGGGAATTGCCGGCGGTATTTCCCTGGGTACAAGAACTGGGCCAGATCGATGATGACGAGATGGATAAAGTCTTCAACATGGGTCTCGGTCTGACTTTCATCGTTAGTCCCTTCTATGCCAACAAGATCGTCGAACTTGCTCAATCCGAAGGCCACCAAGCTTGCATCATCGGTAAAGCCGTCCCCGGCACCGGCACCAGCCGCTGGGCCTAGTTGGCACAGGTCCGAATTTGGGCCTTCGTAATCATAGTGCACCTGAATGCAAAATCGGGAACAACCGGCCCACCCGACCTCGGTTGAGACCGAGGTGATTCGGGGGAGTCACCAACAACGATGCGTGGCAACTGCCCATCCCAGCGGCCTCTATTTTGCGAGAATCTGACAACCGACGCCGCTGGCGAATTCTAGATTCTGACTTGCAGCTTCGTGCAGTCACCAGGCTTATCCGTGACCATTTCGATTGCGTTATAATCGCGCGTTGCAAACATCGAGGCTCAACACGAGAACGATCGGAGACTTCCATGCGAACTCTTTTTTCCCATCCAATGCGATGGTCACGTCTATCACTGCACTTGGTGTTTCTGCTTGCTAGCCTCGCGTCGCCGGTTTTGGCAGAAGACCGACCAAATATCGTGTTTGCGTTCGCAGACGATTGGGGGCGGTATGCCGGGGCCTATGCGAAGCTCCAGCCAGGTGGGCCAAGTGACATCGTTCAAACGCCCAATTTTGATCTACTCGCCAAACAAGGTGTGTTGTTCACGAACGCATACGTCAACGCTCCATCCTGCACACCATGCCGCAGTTCCTTGTTAAGCGGACAGTACTTCTGGCGAACCGGTCGCGGCGCCATCTTGCAGGGCGCGATCTGGGATGAGACCATTCCGACTTATCCGTTGCTTCTCGAGAAAGCGGGCTATGCAATCGGACACACGCATAAAGTTTGGAGTCCAGGCAAACCAGCCAATGCGCCCTACGGAGGTCGGCGCACGGCGTTTAACTCTGGAGGTGGCAGCTTCAATCGGTTTTCACAAACCGTTGAAAAAGCCAAAGACAAGGCAAAGGCCAAACAACGATTGCTGAACGAAGTAAAACAGAACTTCGACAGTTTTCTCAAGACGGTCGCCGATGACCAGCCGTTTTGCTATTGGTTCGGACCAACCAACTGCCACCGCAAGTGGATTAAAGGCTCCGGAAAATCACACTGGGGACTCGACCCCGATGCACTACAAGGCAAACTGCCAAAGTTCTTGCCAGATGTGCCAGAAGTGCGTCAGGACTTCTGTGACTACCTGGGAGAAGTCCAGGCCTTCGACGCTGGCCTGGGCGTCCTACTCGACGAACTTGAAAAGCGAGGGCTGACCGGCAACACAATCGTTGTCGTCAGTGGCGACCATGGCATTCCGGGCATCCCGCGCGGAAAATGCAACCTGTACGACCTTGGTACTCAGGTCCCTCTCGTGGTTCGTTGGCCCAGCAAAGTAGTCGGTGGCCGCGTGATGAATGACTTCGTTTGTCTGCCCGACCTAGCTCCAACGTTCTTACGAGCAGCAGGCGAACAAGTCCCGCCCGTGATGACCGGACGCAGTTTTCTAGGAGTGCTGCTAAGTAGCGTCGATGGGTCGGTTGACCCCAACCGTGACCATGTCATCATCGGTCGCGAGCGTCATGTCGCCAAAGCACGCATTGACAATCTTCCATATCCGCAGCGAGCGATTCGCACCAAACGTTTTCTCTATATCCGAAATTTCAAACCCGATCGATACCCGATGGGAACGGCTCCTGGCTTTGGCTTGCCTGATGGCCCGATGCCTGAGTGGACGCCACTACAAGAGAATACGTTTGTCGCCTTCGGTGACTTGGATGCCAGTCCGACGAAAGCGTACATGCTCTCAAATCTGAGTGATACCAGCATAAGGAACCAGGTCGATTTGACTTACGGTTTGCGTCCCGAAGAAGAGCTGTATGATGTCATCGCCGATCCTGATCACTTGCACAATTTGGCAGGCGATTCGAAGTACGCCAAAATACAGCGAACACTGTCAGATCGCTTGATGACAACGCTGAAAAGCACCGGTGACCCCCGTGTCATTGGTGACGGTGCAACCTACGATCGTCCACCATTTTCGTCGCTGCCGTAGTAGCAGAGGCACTAGCGTAGTTAGCAACAGTCGCAAGCTTAGTGGCAATAAGCGCTAACGTAGTAGGAGTAGGCGATAAAGCTCATCCGCGTGACTTCGATTTCAGTTCAGACAGATCTGCGGGCACGGCCTCTGCAGTGCGACAGCTCCTTTCCGGAGAGCCACGCCCACTGTGTTGCCATTGTGATGGCTCCGAAGTTCTGAAGGGGCCTTAGGAACGATAGATCGTGGGCCTAAACATCTGACCTGGTTGATGCCATCGTTTCAGGCCTCTGCGCACCTAAAACATACGCACCGGCTAAACTGCACCAAATTCAACGCTACAAACTCCCGACAAATCTACACACCTCTACCCGTCATCCTGAGTTGCACCATGGCAAAACAATCGATCCGCTCTGTCAAAATCAAACGCCACTTTACACGCCGCAGCGCTGGTAGCGTCCTGTATCAATGCGGTGAAACAATTGTGCTGTGTACAGCCAGTATCGAAACTCGCGTTCCGCCCTGGCTGGAAGGCAGCGGCAAAGGCTGGGTAACTGCCGAGTACAACATGCTGCCACACAGTACGAACAATCGAAAAAAACGCGACCGCGGTGGCAAGGTCGATGGTCGTACGACGGAGATCCAACGATTGATTGGTCGTTCGCTGCGGGCCGTGGTTGACCTTGAGAAGCTGGGGGAACGAATGGTGACCGTAGACTGTGATGTACTGCAAGCGGACGGTGGAACACGAACAGCCAGTATCACCGGTGGTTTTTTGGCGCTGGCAGACGCCCTTTATCCCGAATTCAAGAAACACTCGCCTGCCGAGCATCCGTTGCTTGACAGCATCGCTGCGATCAGCGTCGGGATCGTAGAAGGCAAACCCGAGTTAGACCTCGACTACGAACGTGACTTTGCTGCCGCGGTCGATATGAATGTCGTCATGACCGGCAGTGGCAAGTTCGTTGAGATTCAGGGCACCGGTGAAGAGGCAACCTTCGACGACAAAGAACTCGCCGCGCTTCTCAAACTGGCCAAACAAGGCAT
>DNPC01000329.1 GCA_003501565.1 Planctomycetaceae bacterium
ATCGATCTTGTACTTGTCGATTGCGACCGCCAGTTCGCGAGCCTCGTCGGACAATTCGCGATGCGAGTTTGCGAACTGCCGGCGTTCAAAGCCGCTAGATGTCCCCGAGGACTTTCGTCGATCGACAAAACCCGTTTCGTTGTCAGTCGTTGTTTGCATGCTACGGCTCCGGCTACGACAGGGATCTCCAGTGAATCGCATTCGCCCTGGACACGCCAGGATTGCACAGATTCTGTACGGCGTGTGGAAACATGCGAGCGACGCGCGACGCTGGAAGAGTACCTCGTAGAACAGCAGGTTGCAAAGAAAAGCTGCCTATTTAGACTCGGATTCCGCCGCAGACTCGATACGCTTCCCATAGCCGACTAGTGAATTCGTTGCGGCAAAACTTTGGAAGGAAGCGTCTAGTTCGTTCTTGAGGTTTAGAATTTGCGGGTTGTAGGGATCGTGCCGCATCGCGCGACCGATCGAATGCCTAGCTTCTGCCAGATCTCCGAAAGCTACCTGTGATTTGGCTAGCTCAACCAGTAGTTCCGTATCGTCTTCCGGGGCAATCTTTGATGCCTGATTGATGCAGGTACGTGCATCTTGTTGCTCGCCAAGCGCCGCCAGAGCATGCCCCTTGAGCAGCCATGCCTCGGCACATCTTCCACCCTGCGGTGTATCCATCATCGAAACCAGAGTGTGCAGTGCTCGCTGCGAGCGACCAGTTTGCTGATAAATCTGTGCAACGGCGAGCTGGACTTCCGGCAGGTTTGCTTGTTGGTTCAGTGCCCGATGGTACGAATCCAACGCCGCGTCCAATTCACCATATCGCTGAAGCACGCGCCCCCGCAGCGCCCACCCGCCACAGTGCTGGCGATCAAAATTCAGCGCTGCATCAGCCTGCCTAAGTGCTTCCGCATAATGCTCTTTTTCATAGTACATTTCACCCAAGCGGACCAACAACTCAGGACTCTTGCCCCCAATTTTCACCGCTGTCGCCATGTGTGCAATTGCGGACTCTTGCTGTCCAGATGGCCATAGCACCTCGGCCATTCCCCAATGCGCTCGCTCATCAGCCTCACTGTGCTCGAGTGCACGTTGAAACATCAATTCCGCATCACTGTAGTGTTTCTGCTCCAGTTCATCCCATCCGCGAAGCGACAGATTGCGGGCGGCGGAGAGCTCACGTGTTTGGCGTGTCGTTCGTAGCGTCCGACAACCGGTCATGAACACGACCAACACAATCAACGCAAGCGTCAACTGCTGGGGGTGGCAGCCAGTTTGGTTGGACGGTCGACTGATCAAATGCACGGAGTTATTTTTGATGGGTTGCGTTTAGCTCGGTAGATATTGGCCCACCTCAAGAGGACCATCCAACTTATTCATCTACCAAATCCGAAGACGAGTCCGAAAGATCACTACCCAAATTACCGAATCATTGATAGCAATAGAGATCGGATTGAAAACGCTGCACAATTGATGCCCAAGAATGTGACCTATGCCAAGCCAATTTGAGGGACTCGGAATTTCGGTGATGTACCCCGATAACTGGAAAATCGAGGAAGAAACCGACCAGTCGGTCACACTCGAAAGCCCAGACGGAGCATTCCTCGCCATCGTCCAAGTAACGGAAGAAATCACGCCAGGCGACCTTCTGCAGCAAGCCAAGGACGCGATGCTACAAGAATACGAAATGATCGAAGAAGAAATCGAACCCCAGCAATTGGCTGGAAGCTCGTTCGTGGCCGAAGTGATGCGTTTCGTGTATCTGGACCTAATCATCGTCGCCAGACTAATGGTCATTCCCTACTCGGGCGGGCTATACCTGGCCCATATCCAAGGCGTCGAGCAAGAAATTGACAATCTGACCCCGGTGTTCAACGCAATGCTCACATCAATGTGCGCTTCGATCGATCAACCTCAACCATAACCCGGCGTTTCATCATCGTATTTGCCACGACGCGTGCAGGACTCTTTGGCCTAGGAAGCGAACACACCCTCCCACTGGGCCCACCGGGAGGGCGGAAAGATTGGGAAGCCCCGACTTGCCAGCCCCAGCAAGTGAAGCCGCGTAAGGCCGCAGCCGCAGCGCGACTTGCCCTCACGCTATTGCAATCCACCGCGCCACTAGCTCTTCACAACCTTAATCTTTGTAGGCTGCTTGGGACTTAGCTTTGGCAGCGTGACTGTAAGCACACCGTTGGAATAGTCCGCTTCGATCGCATCCACATTGAATTCCCCGGGTAAGGGAATCTGGCGACGAAATTGGCCTGTCGGACGTTCCGACCTGAGGGACTCACCGGTCGAATCCTTTTCATTCCGCTGCCCGCCCAGCAACAGATTGTTCTCGTGGACCTCAACCGACACCGCTTCTGCATCAACTCCAGGCAGATCCGCCACGACGACATATTTGTCTTCAAAATCAACCACATCTACCGGTGGCGATATTTTTTGGTCAGCCCCGCGCAATACCGAACCGACCGTTCGTCCCAACAGGGAATCAAAAACGCGTTCCATGTCGTGGGAAAGTTCTTCCAAAGCACTAAACTGTGAGCGTGACATACTTAACTCCCGCTTTTAAAAACACGTAACTGCCCGATTGTATTGGCAGCGAAATCGCGGCCGTTAGGCGCGAGCACATGCATGGGTTTCTTCGATTTCCGAACCGTAACCTGAACTGCCAATTTCGAGAACAACTCGGCAGCCGCTGCCATTCTGACAACGATGCATGCCGCGATTTATCCATTCGATGCAACAGCCATGCCAATTCGTTTCTCGAGCCCTGCAAAGCTAAACATGCTCTTCAGGCGGTTCACCGGCAATCTTTTCAAGTAACATGCCAAGGTAGCTCTTTGGTTGGACCACTCTGAGCCCTAGTTCGGTCGCAAGTGCCATCACACGCTCACTCGCAAGTTCGATTTCTTCTTGGCGCTCGACGACGATCTCAATCTCAGCAAAATCCCCTAAGCCTTCTGCGTGATCGAGAGCAACACTTTGTTCGTAGTCGCGTTTTGACGTCGCTCGAAACTCACGTCGCGTCTTGTGTACTTCCGCGGCCACTTTGAAACCAAGATGATCAACCATCTGAACCCATTGCCCGACCTCTGCCGGAGAGATGTGAAGCTCGATCTCGGGCCTCGTCTTTACCGGCCCAGGCAAGCGCCGCCCTTTGTAGGTTACACAAGCGTCCCCGCCTGACACTCGGATGCGCAATGCCTCATCCGTCTGACGAAAATCTCGAACCGGATGTCGCAGGTAGATGTCGCGCTGCTGTAATGTTGCCACGAGCGAAAACCCCGACTCGGCCAACCGTTTCTCCAGCTGCTCAAGATCACTGACTACGAACTTCTGTTCGACCTCGTATAATGCCGGGGAATTGGGATTGTCGGAATTCAAGTTCGAGATCCTTCCTAGAGAAAACAGAGATTTCACGAAGCAGAAATCTCGAAAAACTGAATTGTTATCGCGAGATTTGTGGATCGAATCCAGCAAGTCCGCGAAGCTTTATGGAGCAGATGCTCAAAGATGTCAACGGAACGTAGCCCCGCTTTCGAACCTGCCGGTACAGCAAACCGCATCGTGATTTACTTCGGCGTTTTCATGCTCGTCGGACTATTCGCGCTCGCCTGGATCGGTCGCGAGCCTCCCGTTTCTGCAAACGGAGAAGATCTCCCCATCCTCGACCTTCAGCCATTGGTCGCCGCGGACCCCGTCAACAATGAAATGTTGACTGGCAAGATTACGGTGCTGCATTTCTGGGGAACCTGGTGCCCACCGTGCATCAAGGAGTTCCCGGAATTCGTTGAGCTTCACAAGGAGTTTCGAGACAACCGCGATGTTGCATTTATCTCGGTGAGCTGCACCAGCGGCGCTGAATTGGACCTTGAGACGTTGAAAAGGAACACACAGGCATTTCTTCAGGAACAAGGCGCAACAATTCCTACTTACGCAGACGGCACCGCCAAAACACGCACACGATTGTTGATGTTACTAGGTGGTTCCTTTGGCCTGCCCACGACTCTGGTTGTAGATCGTGATGGTGTCATCGTGCACACCATGGCAGGCTACTATCCCGGAGAAATGTCTGCGCTGTCTGACAAACTACACGATCTTGTCGGCTCGTAAGCCGATTGAACTAGCCTGCGCAAGTGCCTCTTGTATTCGCCAATGTCTGACGTTCGGGTCGATGCTTGGCGTCGAAGGCGTGTGATCGCTATGCGTTTGGGATAACCATCCGGGCTAGCCCGACAGCTTGGCTCGCAGTGTTGCCACTACCTCCGTGGGATTTCTGGCAGAGTGGACTACGTTGCTAACCGCGATGCGACGAATGCCGCAGTCGATGACTTCACCTACGTTCTCAACAGTGATACCGCCGATCGCGAACGCTGGCACAGTGATATGTTCTGCGACTTGCCTTAAGAACTCGGGGCCCGCGAACGCCTCAAAGTCTTTCGTCGCTGATGGAAATGTTGGACCACAGCCGATGTAATCCGCTCCAGCGGACTCGGCCGCTTTTGCTTGCCGAAGATTGTGGGTAGAGACACCGACCCATCTCCGGGTGCCCACCAAACAGCGCGTTTGATCGATCGAAAGGTCTTCTTGCCCCACATGAATGCCATCCACCTGGGCTGTAAGTGCAACGTCGACGCGGTCATTTACCGCGATTTGTGTCGCCACGTCAGCGGTGGCGTCCGCGGCAAGATCTGCGTAACGAATCAGTTTGTCGGCCTCGGCAGATTTGTCGCGAATTTGTAGCACATCAACCCCAGCTTCCCCAATGCTTCGGACGTACGCTGCGAACTCAGTCGGTTCGCGCTGACAATCGATCAGCACATAGAGCCGCGCATCTGCAGGAAAGCCTTTCGTGGGAAGTCCTTTCGAGTCAAAACGAAGCTGCAGATTGGCCAAAACATCGTAGGCCCGATAACGCAGTGATTTGTAAAGCGGCACCACCTGAATGCCGACCGGAAGGAGCTTGCTGGTTTCCTCCAGCGTTCGCAGGGACTGCGTGACGCGTCCACTAGCGGCAGCTACGATATCATTCCAGGAATTGCGAGTCGCTTCCCCCGCTGTGTCATTCCCGGTACCTGCATCGGTCGCCGCAGAACGAGCGCTTAATAGTCGCGCACCCTCGAGGCACTGAGTTGCTTCGGTCAGCCGATGCCGGAGATCCTTTATCGCCTGGGAGGCTTGCTGATCCTCAAAGACGAGCCGCGCGACATCTTCGATCGTCCGTAGTCCTTCGGCGGCGCGATTGGTGTTGGCATCCATGACTCGATAGGCGTCTTCATCACCATGGACGCTTTGGGGTGGCGGAAGGTCAGCTTGGTTCTTCGGCTCAGAGTCTGAGTCGTTCATGGGAGCAGCTTGCTTGTAGTTGACTCGATGTGGCACGGCACTGAGCATATTCTCGCTGCTTTACTGGACTCTGACGAGACGGTATCGTAGTGCCACAGCGGTTCAGCGGCACATCGTCATCACGAATTCAGTCATTGCGGATTCCAGTTAACGCGGAATCCCAACCGCACCCGCCCGCGTAGCTCAGGGGATAGAGCACCGCTTTCCTAAAGCGGGTGTCGGAGGTTCGAATCCTCTCGCGGGTGCTAAAGATTCGCGATCATCTGGATCGCTTCTGACGTGATCCGGGAGCTGACGTTGCCTTTGGGCCTCGGCCTTCAGGCTTGTCAGTGAGGCAGCCAACGAGCTGCTACCTTGTAGGGATGACCAGCAAGCCCTATCAATCGCCAAGCGATCCAACCGAAGAGTCGGCACGCCTCGCACCACTCCCCAGAAAGCATCGCGTCTACCGCCTGCTAACCGGGGCGGTGCTTGCGACCGCAGCAATCATCATCGACCGCACGATCAATGGTGCAGAACACTGGTCGCTATTTCTAATCCAGTGTCTGGGCTACGCAATTGGCGGTATCGGGGGATGGTTGATCGCGAGTGCCTTTTTCAAGAAGTGGACTAGCAGGCCGTAGGTTGCAAATCGTTGGCGGGGGTGATTGAAGCCGCTTCTGATCGCGCCGTCGAGCATTTCTTTCGACCTCTAGGTGGCGCTCGTCGCTTTGACTGGGATCTTGGTTGCGAGT
>DNPC01000162.1 GCA_003501565.1 Planctomycetaceae bacterium
GCACCGACACTGTCAAGAAGAACGCGGATTTCGCGAAAAGCCTAAACCTCGACTACCCCATCCTTTGCGACCCAGAGGGCAAGAACGCCAAGATGTTTGGTGTCCTTCGGGAAGAACGCAACGCGGCGAATCGCGTTACTTTTGTGATCGGAAGGAATGGTAAAATCGCCAGCATCCAGACGGATATAAACAAAGAGATGCACGGAAAGGAGCTGGCTGCTCTGTTGAAAAAGCTGCGCGTAGAACCCGCGAAAGAGAAATCTGCGAAATAGCAACCTGCGAATAGAATCCGAGAAATCATAGCTGGGTTGAGCATCTGGGTATCCGCTTTCTAACGGCAAGTTGGCGGCCTGACGCTCGTGCTTGCCGCACGAAAGGTCGACCAACCGCCTCTCCGCACTGTGCTATCTTCCTAGCGTGTTCTTCTTGGGCTTACATTACAGCGCCTGCGGATGGGTTAAACGGAGCTTCATTCGCTTCTTCCACTTCGGCCATCTCCGTTTCTAGTTTTGAGTCGGGCCTTCATGTATGGCAGGCTGCCCCTGCTTTCGCAGAACCGAACCCTGCACATCCTGGTGTGTCTCTGCCAGCGTTACAATTAATGTGAACTTAATTCACTTGCTCGATCGGGCACATCTGATGGAATACCTTGGCTGGTTATTTGCGTGCGGCCTACTAGCGTTCATTTTTTGGGTGCAGCGGCAACGACTGGGCGTCTACTTTTCTAATGAATCCTCTGATTCGGTTGCAAGCTTGCTGGCCGCACATTTTCAGGATCTACCGGTAAACGACATTACCATTACGGAGCGGCAGTTTCCGTTTCGGGTGAGAGCGGATTTGCAGTGCGCCATTGATGAAATTCTAAGCACAGACACCAAGATCGTGCATTTCTTCGGCGTGCGACGTGAATACTCCAACGAGGGAGTAGCGTTGTCCGACTGCCTGGTTGAATCCGAGCACAATCCAGTCGTTTCCGTGCCGCCGGAACACGAAGAACTAGACGTAGGCGATGAAGAGCTTGTCCGTGTACTCAAGACCGGACTCTGGATGTTGGAAGAGAACGGTACGCCCTATGTCGTTCTACTCTCGCCGTCGGGACAGTACGGATATGTGACGGGCTTGCAGTTTCAAGTCGGAACGCCGAATTCATCAGAAGGAACGCAGATCGTCCAGGCATTCTTCAAATGTCTAGAAGATGCGATTGTTCGCGCCAAATCCTACCGGGGTAAGATCCTTTCACTTGAGCAGGGCCAACATTCCTACACGGGTGAGTCGAGCGGCATCACGGTTCATAAACTTAGGCAGGTGGAACGAGATCAAGTTATCTTGCCGGAACCCACGATAAGGTTGCTCGAACGGAATGTGACTGACTTTGTCCGAATTCGTGACCGACTTGCGCAGTTCAATCAATCAACGAAAAAAGGGCTATTGTTCTACGGTCCACCAGGTACCGGCAAGACCCATACGATCCACTTTCTGTCGCGTGCCCTCGAAGATCATACGACACTTCTCGTTGCAGCAGAGCAAGTAGGGCTGTTAGGTGAGTACATGACGCTGGCCAGGCTGCTCCAGCCGAGCATTGTGGTTCTGGAGGATGTGGATCTGATTGCTCGAAATCGGACGAAAATGAGTAATCCATGCGAAGAAGTCATGCTGAACAAACTGTTGAACGAAATGGACGGTCTGAAGGAAGATGCGGACATTCTGTTTGTGCTTACAACCAACCGGCCAGAGACGCTTGAAGCTGCCCTAGCGGCCCGCCCGGGGCGAATCGACCAAGCAATTGAATTCCCGCTTCCCGACGAAGATGGCAGAGCTAAGTTGGTTAGGCTCTATTCGGAGGGGGTCACGCTGACGGAGGAATGCATTGCGGAGATTGTGCGACGTTCTGATGGCGTGAGTGCCGCGTTTATTAAGGAGTTGATGCGGCGAGTAGTTCAGTATCACATCGAACGTGATGGAAGCGGAGCGATCAACCTAGACGACATCGACAACGCGCTGCAAGAGATGCTGTTCAAGGGTGGAACACTGAATCTCAAGTTGTTGGGAGCATCCGGAATGCAGTCGGAAACGCCGGCGGAGAGTAAAATTTAGGCTGGCTGATATTCGAGCATTCTTCAAATATTCTCTATCCGGTGAGATTCGTGCTCCTCGGCAGAGCAACGCTAAACTCGAAGAGTAAAGTTGGTAACATTGGATTTGATACCAGCAGCAGATGGTCCGATTGTGTGATCCACCGGCCGATTTTGCCCGCGGCTTTGCATTAAATTCTCTAAAGCGAAACGACATGTGCGAGAATTCGAATCGTTTGTTCTGCACGCACAGGTGCAATTTTTGTAAAGTGCTTATCTTCTTAGCACTGGTCACCCTACCGGCGCTGTGCTCGTCTCAGACGATATCACTACAGGAAATCGGGGAAGCTTCTTGGAAACAACTTCCCAAAGTCACGATCTACGTCGCGAAGGAGGTGGTAACCCTCAATCCTGAGGCGCCCGAGGCAGAAGCGATTGCGGTTGTTGGTGACCGAATACTAGCGGTTGGGTCACTCAAAAAATTGGAAAACGAGATCGGCGATCAGGCTTACACATTAGATAGAACCTTCCAAGATAAAGTGATCGTTCCGGGGTTCATCGCGCAACATGACCATCCAATGTTGATCGCGATAACGATGGCTTCTGAGGTGCTTTCAATTGAAGACTGGGTTCTGCCTGAACGTACGATTCGTGCGGTTCAGGATAAGTCAGATTTCCTCTTTCGACTCGCGGAGGCGGAGAGCGCGATGGAGAAGGAAAAGCCGCTTGTCACTTGGGGGTATCATCCAAGTTTCTTCGGCAAACTCACGCTTTCCGAACTGGACCGAGTAAGTGCTTCTCGGCCTATCGTGGTGCTTGGCCGGTCATGTCACGAAGTTGTTCTCAACTCGGCCGCCATGGAAGTAGGTGGCGTAACGAAGGAACTAATTGATAGCTGGACGCCGTCACAGAAATCGCAATCGGATTTTGAAGAGGGGCGATTCTGGGAACAAGGGCTCTACGGGATCCTAGAAACCGATGTGGCTCCCATGTTGATCAATCCAGAAAAGCTACAAAAAGGACTCATCATTGCCCGAGACTATTTGCATTCGAAAGGCATCACGTATGGAAATGAGCCAGGGGGAATTCTCGACGAAGCGATTCAGGGTGAAGTCAATCGGGTATTTGCAAGCAGCGATATGCCGTTTCGATGGAGTTACATGGTTGACGGTAAAACCATGTGCAAGAAATATGAAAACGACAAAGAACTCCTAGAAGCGTCCGTGCAGCTTGGTTCCTGGTACTCGGGCATGACGAGTCAGGCTGGCGAAATGGTAAAGCTCTTCTCCGACGGAGCCATTTATTCTCAGCTGATGCAGTTGAGAGAACCATACTTGGACGACCACAAGGGAGAGTGGATGACTGACCTCGACTTATTCCAGCGGGCATTTCGCGTCTACTGGGATGCAGGGTATCAAATCCACATTCATGTCAACGGAGACCGCGGACTCGATCGACTCCTGGATACCCTTGAAGAGAATCTTCGACGCAATCCTCGATTTGACCATAGAACGACTGTCGTCCATTTTGCGGTTAGCGCGAAAGATCAAGTGGCCAGAATCAAGAAGCTGGGATGCATAGTAAGCGGGAATCCTTACTACGTTCGTGCGCTGTCGGACAATTATAGTGAGGTCGGGCTTGGCCCCAAACGTGCCAATGAAATGGTACGCATGGGCGATGTGGAGCGAGCGGGTATCTCGTATTCGTTCCACTCAGATATGCCAATGGCGCCCGCTGATCCGCTTTTTCTGATGTGGTGTGGAGTCAACCGAATTACGGTTTCAGGTCGCGTGGCTGCGCCCGAGCAACGTGTGAGTAGAGAGGGGGCGTTGCGAGCGGTAACGCTTGATGCCGCCTATTCCCTGAAGATGGAAGATGAGCTCGGAAGTATTGAGTCCGGCAAATTGGCAAATTTCACGATTCTCGATGGCAACCCGGTTACCTGCGAACCGTCGGCAATCAACGAAATCTCAGTGTGGGGAACAGTCCACGAGGGGCGAGTTCTGCCAGTGCCGGAGCAGGCGAAACGAACCGCGCTGCTACCAAAGTCTGCAGACGAATTGGAGCTCACTCGCGTGCGTCGGCTCAATAGTCTATTGCAAGATCAGCGTTTGGTAGGGAAGTGGAATAGCACGTCAATCACACCAGCTGCCAGTAGTGGTCCTAACTGCTCCTGCCGACTGAGTCGGATTGTTGCAAAGTGCTTAGCGGCACAGCTACATAAAGAAGTAAATTGATTAACACAGCTTGCTTCGCGTGCATCGTGTACAACGATGTCCGACCGATTTACGGGCTCAAATTGCATCATATTTACCTGGGAAACTGAGAGTATTCCTGGAAGCGTCGAGGAAAACGCTTGCCTGCTGTGGGTAGAGGGCGTCGATTTTAAGAGAGTCCATGCGAACCCGCTTATTCTTCTGACCGGACAGTCCGAAGTGAGATCCGCCAAGGAACTTCTCGGACTTCTACCCGTTCATCACGGGGTTCGATCAGCAGTAGTTCTTCGTTTGGGGGTTGTACGGTCAGCTCCGCACGGCGCTGCCCGCGCGGAACTCTCCAAGGATTGCCGTACTTGACCACTTGGTGGCTCAGCAGATGTCGCACATCGTCAATGTACAGTACTGCATCTTGTTCCGTCTGATTCGATTTTGTGTACATGGCGGTGCGGAGCATGATGCGGGTTCGGCCCGCAGGCAAAGCGATTTCTTTGGTTGCGCTCGACTCCAAGTTTTCCGCATGCAACACAATTCGTTGATTCGCCGGGGCATAAACCTGCCAGGCTCGCTCGTTACTCCATTCCATTCTCTCGGCCAGTACATTGAGTCTGTCCCGATTTTCAATTAGCAACACCGGAGCGAAATCTCTGAAATTCTTAAGCGCGTAGTACATTCGTTCCGCCTCGCTGTCCAGCTTGTAGACGGCGGTCCAGACGGCGGCCAGCGTGATCAAGCCGAAACAGTGTACGAGGCTGAAACTAATTCGAGTGGTCATCTTCTTCGTCGCGCGAAGTAGGAACTTAGAATCGGATTCAACTCAAGAGTTGCCCATTCCTGGCTGTCTTCCGGTCCAATGCAAACGAAAATAGGTGTCTCCAGTGTCTTTGACAGGCTATCCCCTAAAACGCTTTTCGACCTTTTCAAGACGTCATCAGGCACGTTGATTTCCATGAGTCTGATAAATTCGCCCGCTCCGAATGACTCGGTGCCTTCATCTCCCGCTACCTGGACATCCAACTCGCCCCAGTTGTCTTTCAAGTATTGAAACACCTTCGCGTCAAATCCACCTTCTGCAGTTGATTTACCGGTGTCTGACTTAACTCGCGAAACCCCAGGCTGATCGATCTTTAGCCGCATGTAACAGTTGCCCACCACACGAGCTCCCGACCGGCTTGACCCAATCGTTGAGACAGTGCCGTGCATCGGGAACTGGCCCATGTACTGGAATTCAACACCCGCAGGCAATGAATACTGCCACCGAAGATCGAGAGGCTTACTAACCATGCAGCGGATGTAGATCTGATCACCCTCTTTGCCGGGAGCAAAATCTCGAACTTCAATCGCAGAGTAAATGGTGCGCAGATCGTCGTACTCATCGAATGCGTACCGAAGCTTAATGAGGCCTACAACAATTCCAAGCAGCAGAGCGACGTTTAAGGACCAGCCGATGATCTTTCTCATTAGGATCGCTACGTGGAGAGGGCGAAGGGCTGAAGTTTGACTTTCAACGTAGCAGGTCTGACTGCGGTGGCTTCGCAAAGTCTATTAAGATTCTGCGCTCATACCGCTGAAACCCTTTTCGCGATTGAATTTATCACGATTACGCATCTGGTATGTAGGCCGGAACAAGTAAGTGCAGTTACTGCCGTAACTTCGGTCGAATCGTCGCTGCAGGCTCTGGTGGCACAATGCGAATTCGCGTGGAAGACACTCACGCCGCTGGGGCAGGATTGGTTTCGACCTTGTTAGCGGCCTACTTGTATGATCCGGACTTGGTGCTCCAACGCTTACCCACACACTTCACAGAACGAAGGAATGAACGGAAATCGCATTGCCGATCGACTTTGCTAGAATTGGCAACTCACGCGACGTCGTTATTTCCGCGAGATCCCTGCTAGGCGAGACAATGCTATGCGGCTAAGTAAAAAAAGGTTTGGCCTCTGGGCTTTGTTCGCTTTGATCGCGCTTGTCGCATTTCCGGCAAGCTGGTGTGGCAATCGGATGAGAAACTACACGCGTGAACAGGAGGTACTTGCGGGGCTGCGGGCTGTGCACGAAAACGTCTATGGACGTTCGACGTACTTTGGTCCAGCGTGGATTCCCGCTACTTACAGACCAAAATGGCTCAACCGAGTGTTCGCGATCGATGTGTCAGGCCGGATGTATAACCCCAAGAATTCGCAGCGTTACAACAAGCCATTCGATTTCGACGACAAAGACCTCGAATCAATCATCGATGAACTACAGGAAATTGAGAATCTGCAGGAATTGCAACTGGGATACTCGAATATCACCGAAGCCTCGATCGATTCCTTCAAAAGACTACCAAAATTATCCTTCGTGAACGCACAAGGGACCCAGATCAAATCAAACAAGGTTATCTCACGCGACGCTGAACCTGACATCAAGATTCATGTAGCTCTCCCGAAAACAGCAAGTCTGGGCATTGGCTACGGTTCGGACTAGATGAACGCATGTTGAAATAACTGAGAGGTGCACCAAAGCTTCGTTGGCCGCTCGCTTTCGAGACGCCATGCAGTTAGGAAAGGAGATTCATGATTGAGTGACGATTCGCTTGGAGATGCAGACTATTACCGACTGGAGGACTACGCCGGATTCGGCACTCGGATTCTTGTCGTATTGCTCGACGCTGTTGCACTGCTTGCTCTCGCGGTATTGTTATGGCTTCCGTTCCTTGTCCTCATTCTCGCAGGGGCAATACAACGTGACCCAAGCGGTAATTATTGGATCGCGATGCTCATTCTTACTTGGTGCTACCTCACGGTTGTGAAGCGGAAGGGCAAGACGCTATCGTATTGGATTCTCAAATTACGCATAGTAAACGCAAAAGGTGGCGAACCAAGTATTGCGGTGATGACCGGACGGATGATGTTGTGGCTGCTGGGGCCATTCAATGTTGTGCTTGATCTACTATGGTTGGGAGCAGATACGGAGCGGCAATCGTTGAGAGATAGCTACATGGGAACCTATGTGATCAAACGAGATGCTAAGCCGATCGGCAGGGCAACTCTAAGCCTTGCCCGATACTACTCATGTGGGTTCGCCTTTGCTTATCCTCGAGTTAACCGACCTAGAAGCGACGTATAGCATAGAAAAGAACCTGGGGTACAGTCTTATGACGTTGAATCTTGTTGCGAGCTAACATCGTGATGTCAGTTTTGTTGCGTCTGCTGTTACATCTTGCCCCGAACTGCCACTGGAAGCTGACATGTCCTGATACCATCGAGTCAGCGGCGCAGGACTTTATTGACTATCATTTGCCGCCACTTGAAGCTGTCAGTGCAATTGGTTCCGATAGTATCCGTAACGGCGGTCCAGGGGTTGCGTGGCGTCGTAGGATCAGCGCGATTTACGGCGTGTCGACCTCTTATACCGATCCGCGTGGACAGGAATCGAAGCGCGGATGGAACCGTCGATTGTGGCGGAACGATCCCGGCATTGAACCTGAGCAACTTGTCAACCGGATTTTTTGATGCGATCGTTGAGCGTCTCAAAACGACCCTGCCAGATCCAACCGCCGCAGGTCAGGTGGGCATCAAAGGGGAAGAACCACGACATGCACGGTAGGATGGGTTGCTCGGCACCAGATGTGAAGGACCCTTTGTTCGTCCCACGCGATGTTTATCGCTCGTCAGCCTCCATGAAACGCAAGCTTGCAAAGCGATTGAAAACGGTGTTGGTTGTGACAGCGCCAAACGTCATTACGAGCATACTGGGCAAATGACCGAAGAGATAATATTCAATTTGATGCTTGCATGTTTCATCACTCATGAGATCGATGCGGTCGACAAAAAAGAATGGCGAATGTTGTTCGTGCTTCGCAAAATGAACGATAAGCGGGCGGCGATGCTGTTTATGTTGCTTCATGTACCGCTATGTGCAGTTGTGCTGTCCCTTGTCTACTCGACATATTCGGACGTTTCATTCTTCTCGCGTCTTTCACTTGCTCTGTTCGCAGTCATCCATCTCTGGCTTCACTGGCGACTGCGCAATCATCCCAAGAACCAATTTGCCGGGCCAATTTCTTACGGTCCGATCGCTGGTGCGGCAATGCTTGGCGGACTATACATCTGCTATAGTTTGGCTAGTTAGCTAACCTTCTAATTGCAACTTAGTGTACCGGTGGGTGCGACGTTGCATCGCATTCCTGATTTGCTGGCAGCCAGTCCGTCGTTCTGGATAGAAATAG
>DNPC01000141.1 GCA_003501565.1 Planctomycetaceae bacterium
AAATCATCTCCATGTAGATTTCCGCTGTTGTCTTGGCCAGTCGCTGCCGAGTATCCGCGTCGCATAGCGGATTGCCTTCCTTGTCAGCTCTCGCCACGCGGTCGACCGCGACGCCGTCAAGGCGCTGCATCGTCATCACTTTGGTGGACGACAACTTGGGGTAAGGCTCAGGAATGGTTAGGCATTCGGTTGCAGCGAACAGCTGCCGAAACACCTGCAGATTCTGAAGCTCGCGCGTGAAGTTGAGTTCCCTGCGTAAAGATTTAGAAAGCTGTTCGACGAGGATAGCAGGCTTCCAAACCTCGAACTCTTCGATATGTCCCGCCAAGGTTGCCAGTCCGGCGAGTACTTCCAGGTCTTCGTGGACGGTGTCTGCGATCCCTGGATGCTGCACCTTTACAACAACGCTGGTACCGTCATGCAGCGCCGCCTCATGGACTTGGCCGATAGACGCTGAAGCGATTGCGTCCGCATTGAATTGCTTGAACAGCGTTGAAGCTGGTGCGCCCAATTCGGCTTCGATGATGGGCAGTACTTCATCGCCCGGTGTGGCAGGCAGCTGGGACTGCAGGCTCGTCAGCTCTTGAGCTAATTCCGGGCCGATAAGATCTGGTCGTTGACTGAGAACTTGTCCAAGCTTGATGAACGTCGGGCCGAGCTCGGTTAGAGCCAGCCGAATCCGTTTTTCCCGTGAGTAGCTTGAGAGCGGAACGCCTTGTTCGTCTTTCATCCAGTCACGGATGAAATCGAATTTTAGATGGCTAAGCCAATCAGCCAGTCCATAGCGTCTCAAGATGGCCAGGATTTCCTGCCACCGCCGAACGTTGCGATACAGCTGGGGAATTGAGCTGATTTTCATTAGGCTTCAATTCCGATATGAAAGAAAATGGAGGCCGGCAAACGCTGCTGTACGAGGCTCGGCGTAGGGGAGGAACGCACCGGTCTTATCTTATTCCAGATCTTGTCTCACACAAAGATACCGTCGCCGAGACGTCTAGTAGAGTCGCCCACTAGAGTTGTTTGGTAGAGTCGCCCAGTAGAGTTGTTTAGCAACGGCGTCCGCTCGAGATGGCAGCTAGCTCCGCCGGCCAGCGGGCTTGGTCGCAGTACATTCGGTGGTGGAAGGCGACTAGAAGCTGGTGGGCGGCGCAAAAAGTAACTAATGATCAATTTCTGGTTTCATTGTGATGAAAAGGCCCGGCGTCAGCGCACTTTGCGAACGCGGCTGGTTTCCGCCTTCGGCTGGTTTCTGCCTTCCGCAACGTATGGGGCTAGGAAGTCACTTTTCATCGCGAAGCCCGAGGTGTTCGAGCCATTTGCGGGTGCGGTTGCCACCGGTATCCTCGGCCGGGGCCGGCGGTGGAAGGCTGCCTCCGTGGCGTTTGAGTTGAGATTCGAGCTCCGCAACTTTGGCCTCCACCTCGGAACGTTGACGCGCGAGTTTGGCCCGTTCCATCGAGATATCGATCTCTGCCTGGCGGACTTTTTCCTCCCACTCGGTTTGAATCGTCTTGAGTTTTTCGCGCTCCTCAACGATCAATGAGTCTTCGTCGAACATCTGACCGATCGCAGCAGCCCCAATCGCGACGCCTTGTTTCGTGTCCGATTGTTGTTGGACAATCGACTGCAGTTCTTCTATTTCGCGATCGCGTCGGTCTATTTCAGCTTGAGTGCTTTCCACGATTTGATCGATTTCCAGCCGTGTTGATTCGTCAACTCCACTGTCACCGTCATCGTGCTCAAGCTGTTGCATGATAAGTTGCTTACGCTCTTCCCAGCTCAGGCTGGCGTTGGCGAAGCTGCTCGTGCCGTTGCTTACTTCCGAATTGTCTTGGCTCTGTCGCAACGCGGCAATTTGCTCAAGGGCTTCGGCCAATTCTTCGCGAAGCGCGTTGATCGTCTCAGATTGCTCAGCGAGCTGGTCGGACGCGGTATCACCGGATTCGTCACCCTCCCCTCGATCCTGCGAGTTCGCAAGTGCCTCAGCCTGCTCCTCAAGCTCTATGATGCGCTGCTCGGCTTCCACCGCACGTTGCTCGGTTTCTGTACCACGCTGCTCGGCCTCGATACACCGCTGCTCAGCGTCTTGGCACTTCTGCTCAGCTTCTACACACCTTTGCTCGGCAGCCTCGAGTTCTTCTAGGGCCTTGGTTAGCGCGTTTGAGTCAATCTGGTCAGTGATTGTGTTATCTGACGTGAGTTTCAGTTGTTCGATTTCTTGCTCGGCCGCTACAAGTTGTTGAGCAAGCGTGTCGGTCGTTTCACAACGTTTCTGTGCTTCTTCTAGTTCGCTGGTGAGACTCGCAATTGTGCTGAGAAGTCGAGCGTTCTCTTCGTCAGATTCTTGCTCTCGCTCGTCGGCTTGTGCGGACAGCTGCTCCTTTTGAGACCGAACTTCGTTCTGCAGCGTTTCAATTTCTTCAAGGAGTTCTTTGTTTTGATCACCATTCGCCGCCACGTTTTCTAGCTGCTCACCCAGCTGCAGCACTTCACACTCGAGTTGTTCCACGCGTTGCTCAGCATCGTCCGCTCGTTGTTCGGCGGTTTCCGCGCGGGTATTCTCTTGGTCGCGCTGGTCGGTGATCTCATCCAGCTTGTGTTGGAGTTTGTCGATACTGTTTTCTTGTTCGGACGAGGTCGCGTTTTGCGTTGCCAATTTGGCCTCAAGCTTCGCGATCGAATCGCTATCGCGTCGTTCTTGATTTTCAAGGTCGATCAGCTTTGTCTTAGACGTAGCTAACTGTTCGTTGGCAGAGGCGAGTCGAGCCTTAACCTCAACCAACTCAAGCTCCAGGCGACTTGACTCAGAGTTGCTGTCAGCTTGGCGTTCGGCGAGAGAGGCACGTTCAGCTTGAATTTCTAGTTTTGCTTCTGCCAACTGCCTGCGGAAACGCTCGGCCAACTCACGCCGCTGCCGCAAGGTCGCAGCCTCGCGCTGCAAGATGTCCGCCAGGCGGTTCTCGGTCTCGAGAGTTTTTTCTGCCAGCCGGCTTTCTCGTTCGTCGAGTTCTTTTTCCCGCTGTTCAAGCTGCCCTTGAGAGTTCTGAGTCAGATCGGTCAACGCTGCTTGAGTGGTACTCAAGTCGTCGATCTGCTGGGCCAGTTGTGTGGTGATGCCGTCACCCAGTGCCAGCTCGACTTGGCTCTGCCAGCGTGCAAAGGAACCGTCGATCTCATCGAGAATTGCAGTTCTGAAACCGGCCAAGGCGTCTGAGACTGCTGCGGCTGTCGGTTTGTCGGGCGAGGCGTCGGACGAGTCGCCCTCGCCGGGTAGGCTGATGAGTTGTTGGAGCGTCGTCAGAATGGAATCAAGAGTATCCTGTGGGACGGATGCATGACCGCTCGCCGCATCGATTTCGCATTCGGCGACCTGCTCGCAGAGTTCCTCCGCGAGGCGGACCGATTCGCGATATTGCTCCTGTTGCGATTGCTGGTCGGCTACCATTGCTTTTGCCCAGATTCCGTACGTATACCCCTACAGATTATTTAGGTCAGGAACTTGCTGTGGGAATTCCGCCTGAGCACTGCGTGGGGAGTGTGGCAGTTTTGCCACTAGGCTAAAATCGGCTTATGGCGATAATCCGGTCCTCAGCGATATTTCGGGGGGTGAGTGCATTGGTGGGAGCGAGCGATTCTTGACTTGCTCGAGTCGATTAAGCAGCCCGGCTCGGCAAATTCGATGGGCCGGGCAAACGGGTAAATCCCGCCGGCAAAACTGATTTCAGGC
>DNPC01000422.1 GCA_003501565.1 Planctomycetaceae bacterium
GGCTGCCGCATCGAAATCGCTGTGGTTATCGCCGCGTGTGTGGCCCGAAATGCTGTGGGATAACCCGTTTTGGCTATCTACGCTCGGAGCCGCAATGCTACTAGTGGCTGCGATTCTATTCAGTGTGTTGCATCGGCGAACGGTGAAGCTGGGTTGGTTCTTGGCGGGGGGCGCTTGGGCGATGATGACCTACCAAGAGCTGGCCAATTTTGTTGGTCCTCCTCTGTTTGCACTTCCGATTGCCCCTCCGTCGCACATCTTGATCGCCACAGCGGCCATGACCGCTCTAGTAGTAGCTCTCTTGCTTCGCCGGCTCGGTTGGCAAGTCGCGCGACCGTCAGTCAAACAAGACGTCGATGGAAGCCATTAGATGCGTCGTAACCAAGCACAGCTCGCTAAAGTCTGTGCCAGTACGCGATTATGGTCAGTCGCTACGTGGATCGGCCAAGCGTGGGGCTGTGGTCTTTTATGCTCAAGGATCGGTTGCCAAAGATTCCTGTACCGCTAGCCGATACGGATCCAGATGTCGTTATCGATCTTCAGGAGCTTGTGGAAAGTCAATTTGAAGCGGCGGGTTACGAGGACTATATTTATAGCCACAATCCACAGCCCCTGCTGCATCCAAGTGATCAAGATTGGGCAGACAACCAACGCGGCGTCAGCGATTCATGAGAGCGGGAGTACGCTTTGTGCACGGTTGCTACCAGCTTGTCACAGAATCATTGACTATTCGATGCAAGGGTCATGGGCGAAATTCTCGGAAGTGGCGGCTTGTATGTAAAACGCGACGAAAGTAAGCAGTCCCCAGCTAAGTCCTGCGACGACGCCGAAATCAACGATTCCGCGCCAGGGCTGGGGTAACTGACTAACCAGCAAGACCAATAAGACGATTCCCAGTGTTAGACAAATCGATGTGATTTGTACTCGACGCGTCGCACCGAAATAGCCCATGCAGAATAGCGGTGCCAAGAGGGTTTGGGTGGCGGAGGGAGATTTGCTTAAATAGTTAACGCGAGCGGCGGTACGTGGCGAGAACTTTTTTTGAAATCCCCGATAGCCTTCGCTGTAAACCATGAAGACTGTCCAGACTACCATCAAGCACCATTGGAAGGGTGTCAAACCTTCCTGCAATGCTTCCCAGGCACGTGGGGCCAAGCGATAAATTGCAAAACCAAGTAGGGCAACGACGCCGATCAGTCCCCAAATTGGTGCGATGAACTTCATGAATGAATCTTCAAGCAATGTGCTTTGGTAAACCATCTGATGGCCGCGATGCGAACGAATGAACAAACGTAGTCTACAACGACTCGTCTGACCGCAAACCACCCGTCCACATATGTTGAAAGCAGACAGACAGCGGTTGCTACTCGGCGGTCTTACTGGCTGTGCTACTGGTCTACGTCAGGGAACAGGTGGCGGTGCATGCGGCTGGGGTTGTCCAAGAATGTTTTCGTTACATTGAAGTGTTCGGTGTCTTCAAAGGCAATACGTTCGATGCCGTCTTGAGAGAATTCGTATATCCATGCATCGGGATAACTCATAATCATCGGTGAGTGGGTCGCGATGATTAGCTGGCTGGCTTGGCTCACCATTTGGTGCATCAATATCAGGAACTCGAGTTGTCGTTGGGGGGAAAGCGCCGACTCAGGTTCGTCGAGCAAATAGAAACCCTGGCTGAAGCGGTGGGCGACCAAAGAAATAAAGGCTTCCCCATGCGATTGTTCGTGGAGTGACTTGCCACCGTAGCTGTTGATAAGCGGAGCTGTTGGTGCCGGTTCGCGGTCGAGTCGGTCTATCTCGCTGGCAACATTGAATAGGCTCTCGGCACGCAAGAACCAAGCGTCCGGCGCGAGACGGTGGTAGCGGACTAATCGCAATGCGCGGTGTAGTTTGTCCGAATGGCTGGCCGAGGTCGCAAAGTTGAAATTCCGGCTTCCCCCCTCAGCGTTTAGGCCCGCAGCAATTGCGATCGCTTCTAGCAGCGTAGATTTGCCAGACCCGTTCTCACCGACGAAGAAAGTTACCTTGTCGTGCAGCGGAAGGCTCGAAAGATCCCTTAAGGCAGCGATTTGAAACGCGTAGTGATCGGGGTCGGAGATCCGAGTGCGATCGAAAATGACTTTCTCGACGAATGGTCCTGGCGTTACGCCCTTGCGAAGATGCTTAGCCACACTTTTTCCTGAATACTCATTGTTGGCGGGGTCCAGTCATTTCTTTTGCAGCCATCTTTGGGGCCGGTTAAGTTCGGGCGCTGCAAGTACGGCGACGATCTTGTGCAAAAAAGCTGAATCGACTGTTAAACGATTGATGGGCTGATACAATCGCAGTGCCTGGAGAGCGGCACCGCAAGCAAAACTGTTGTTGGTGGTGGGCGTTGTCCGGATACTGATCATTGGCAATCTCGGCATCGATTCTACTAGTCGCTAGCGACAGTTGTAGCGTGAAATGCGCCGCAACAGCTCTCATCGAGCAAGTATCGAGCTCTACATATCGGACATTCCAAAGGCTCACGCATGGCAGATCAGGCAACTGATGTGACAGGAAATCCCGGCGATAAAACTCAGCTGCGTCAAACCGCACTCACCGAGTGGCATCGCGCGGCAGGAGCCCGGTTCGCCGAGTTTGCTGGTTACGAGATGCCGATTCAGTACTCAACCATCGTTGCCGAGCATACTGCGACGCGAACTGCCGCAGGGCTTTTCGACATTTCTCATATGGCACGCCTACGATTCGACGGCGGCCGAGCCGATCAACTGTTGGATCATTTGCTAACACGACGCGTCTCCGATATGACGCCCGGAATGGTTCGGTACAGCCTGGTTTGCAATGCAGAGGGCGGCATTCTCGATGACGTGCTTGTCTCAAACCTCGAGACTCCTAGTGGGCGGCAGTATTTCTTGCTGGTTGTGAATGCATCCAATCGACAAAAAATTGTTGATTGGTTGAAGCCGCATTTGGCCGACTATCCAGACGTAGAATGCAACGATGTCACTGACATGACCGCGATGATTGCGGTTCAGGGACCGAAAAGTGCCGCGATTGTAGACCGACTGTTCGATTCACCGCCAAGTCGTCTCAAGTACTACACCGCCACAGTAACCGATCAAATGAGCAAGCCCTGCGTCATTAGCCGAACTGGCTATACCGGCGAAGATGGTTTTGAGCTGATCGTTCGTGGTGAGGACGCGCCTCGAGTTTGGGAGAATTTGACTTTAGCTGGTCGCGAACATGGTATTACACCAGTTGGGTTGGGAGCGCGTGATACACTGCGTTTGGAAGGGGGGATGCCGCTCTATGGACATGAATTGAGTGAAGACATTGATCCACTCACCGCTGGGCTTGGGTTCGCAGTCAACTTGAAAGATCGAAGCTTCATCGGAAGCGAAAATCTCGCTGCCCGCAAGCAGTCTGGTCGAAGCGTGGCCCGTATTGGGCTACAGCTAGACGGACGCCGTGCTGCTCGCGAGGGTGCCGAGTTGTACGATGATGGCAATCGGCGCGTCGGCGAAGTTACAAGTGGTACGTTCTCGCCAACTTTATCCACACCGATCGCGATGGCTTACGTCGCGCCCGAGCTTGCATCTCAGGGCGGAACTTTGGATGTAGACATTCGCGGATCGCGTGCTTCGGCACGCATCGTGAAGCTGCCGTTTTATCGCCGAGCGACGCAGTAGTTTACGACAGAATTCATCGCTCACAGAATTACCCCCCAGCCAAAACACCGAATAACTTTTCCAAATGCGTGAGGAACACGATGGAACCTAGCCAACTGAAATACAATCCGTCACATGAATGGGTCGGCATTGCTGAGGAAGATGGGCAATCCGTAGCCGTGATTGGCATTACGGACTTTGCCCTCGAGCAACTTACGGATTTGGTTTACATGGCATTGCCCGAGGTAGGCACCGCAGTCACCGCTGGCGCGGAATTTGGTGAAGTCGAGTCTGTGAAGGCGGTTAGCCCGCTGTACAGTCCAGTGACCGGCGAGGTCGTTGCAGTGCATTCTGAACTGGTTGATGACCTTGAGAAGCTGGGCGCGGATCCCTTCGGCGATGGTTGGATTGTCAAAGTGAAGATGGCCGACGGCGCGTCGCTCGACTCGCTGCTCGATTACGAAGCCTACAAAAAGCAATGTGCTGATTCGTAGCAGTGGCACAAATGTCGCTGATGTGAGGCGTCAGCCGTGCCACGTACCTTGGTATGTTTTTGCGGTAAGAAGTACCTGGCAGCTGCCATTTCCGGTCGTTCCCAGAGGCGTCTGCAACAGGTATATCAGCGACAGGCGATCAACGACGAGGGCACCAGCGGCTCTTGGTCGTGTAAGAAGTTGTTCTTTCAAAATTGAATTGTGGTCAGTGTGTCCTTCGCACAAGTCGAAACCCGGTGTGGCGACGCACCAGATTTCGATCGGCGATTCGCATCCGGCTGTGGAATTCTTGGAGACAAGTGTGGCGTACCTGTTTAATACCCCCGACGATGTTCGGGAAATGTTGGCGGCCATCGGGGCTGGCAGCATCGATGAACTGTTCGAGTGCATCCCTCCTGATCTTCGGTTGAACCGAGGGCTGGATATTCCTGCAGCGATGAGCGAACTTGAGCTGACGCAGCATATGGAAATGCTGGCGTCCAAGAACCAAGGTGCATCGACCGCAACCTGTTTTCTGGGAGGTGGTGCCTACGATCACTTCGTTCCGGCGGTGGTCGACAGCTTGGCCAGCCGAGGCGAATTCTACACCTCTTACACTCCCTACCAGCCTGAGGTCAGCCAAGGCAACTTGCAGGTGATGTTTGAGTACGAAACGCTCGTCTGCCAGTTGACCGGGATGGATGTTTCGAACGCGAGTCTATACGACGGTGCTAGTGCCACGATTGAAGCCGTCATTCTCGCAATGGCAAGTCGCCCCGGGCGTTCGAGGGTTGTGGTTCCCGACAACCTGCATCCCGAATACCGTCAAGTCCTCAAGACGTATTTGCGTTGGACAGAATTTGAACTTGTAACCATCCCTTGCCCTGACGGTGTCGTCGACCCAGCTGCTTGGCAGGCCGCGATGGATGAGACTGTTGGTGCCGTTGTCCTGAGTCAGCCAAACTATTTTGGCATCGTTGAAGACCTCAGTAGCTTTGCCAAGCAGGCCAGTGACGCTGGCGCGGTGACGGTCGGCGTGGTCGATTTTATCAGCCTGGGCATGCTCGCTTCACCAGCCAGCTGGGGAGCCGATATTGTTGTCGGCGAAGGTCAACCGCTCGGAAATCCGCTTCAGTACGGCGGCCCCTACTTGGGCATTATGGCCTGCCGCGAGTCGTTTGTTAGGCGGATGCCGGGCCGAATCGCAGGGCAGACTGAGGACCAATCTGGCAATCGTTGCTGGGTCTTAACACTGCAAACACGGGAGCAGCATATTCGGCGTGATAAGGCCACTTCGAACATCTGTACCAACCAGGGGTTGTTTGCACTCAGAGCTGCAATCTACTTGGCACTCCAAGGGCCGCAGGGGTTACGCGAGACCGCCACTCTTTGCTGCGACCGGGCTTACTACGCCAGGGAGCAAATCGATGCTTCTGAACGTTTCGAAATTCCGTTGGCCGGACCGACTTGGCGGGAATTCGTAGTACGTGATCGGGCCGGGGATGTTGCAGGGTTGCTTGAGTATTGCCGCGCGGCAGGTGTGCACGCGGGCGTCCCGTTGGCACCCGACTACCCAGATTGGTCGGATTGTTTTCTGGTAGCCGTCACCGAGAAACGAACTGAATCTGAAATCGACAATTTGGTGCAGCTCCTCACCAATGCTCCCGTAACCAAGGAAGTAGTCAGTGCGTAACCGACAAGCCACAAAACTGTTGTTCGAATTGGCTCGACCTGGTCGTCGGGCGAATCGGCTGCCGAAATCAGCGAGCGTTAACTCGCAGTTTGCCTCGCGCTTTGACGCGGCCGCACTTGCGGATTCACCGCCACCGCTGCCGGAGCTTAGCGAAGGGGATGTTGTCCGGCATTTTACCAATCTGTCGACGCAGAACATGTCCGTTGACACGCACTTTTACCCACTAGGGTCGTGCACGATGAAGTACAACCCGAAGCGGAACGAGCGGCTGGCAAGTATGCCTGGGATTGTCGACTTGCATCCCAAGCAGGATGATGCATCGGTTCAGGGCGTGCTCGAACTGTTGTGGGAGTTGCAGCACTATTTTGCGGAGATTTCCGGACTGCCTGCAGTTTCACTCCAGCCAGCT
>DNPC01000757.1 GCA_003501565.1 Planctomycetaceae bacterium
GGCGATGTGGTTTGTCGTCGGGACGGCACGCGTCCGTTCCCGCTGGCCGATGCGGCGGCGGACCTCTTGCCGGAGTTGATACCGATGGGGCCATTGCCTGGTCCCGACATGCTGCCGGCCACCGGCCCGGTGCGGGAGCGGGAGTCTGCCTGCCTCGATCAGCTGGGCCTGAACGACGAAGACTTTGCGCGGTTCAAACGCCACAGCCGTGGCACCCGGCGAAAGATGGTGGAAACGCTTCAGGACCCCGAGGTGAGTCTTGCGAATGAGCGGGCGCTGCGTGTGGCGTTCACACTGCCGGCGGGAAGTTTCGCCACGGTGGTGCTCGCCCAATTGTGCGCAGCGATTCACACGGTCACGGGGCAGGACACAATGCACGGCAACTCACAACAAACGTCGTGACCACCTGGCAGGCGGTCTGTTCGGCGCGGTGATATTGGCGGTGATCGGCGTCCGCCCGACAGAGCCGAATTCGTCTCGGATTTTTTTCTGATCAGCTTGAGACGAATTTCCGGTTGTGTGAGTTGAGGTATGCAAAAACGCTGGAATTCCGCGGCGAACGAGCAGATCCGGAGCGCGGGAAAGAGGTATTGACCCATTTCGCCGGTTCTCATAATTTCCGGCCAGCACCGACAGTGTTGGTGCTCTTACCTCTCCTCTCAATCTCTACACCGTCTCACACCCAACCTCTTTGTGGGATCGGTCCAGTCACTTCCAACCTCTCTTACTCCCACTGCCATTGTCTGTTCGGGCATCCTTTCGGCAGCTCTTTGGAGGCGCTCAGAATGAATCGCTTGTTTATGTTTTTCGGCAGCCTGCTGTTGATGTGCTCGCTGTCCGGCTGCTGCCTGCTTCACGGTTACGGATACGGAGCCGGCTATCCTGGCTATGGTGGTGCCTGCGGATCCTGCGGTGGCGGGTGTGGTGTCGCACCGGGCGGTTACCCAACCGGCGCTCTGCCTGGTGGTGCACCAGCCACGGCGTTTGCCCCTGGCTATCCCACGACGGCGATGGCCCCCATCCAGACGATCCCCACATATTGAAACCATCGCGTCGTTCGCCGTTTCCGTCGGCCGGGAATCTCCGGGATTCCGGCCTGAGCATTCGGCCACGCGAACTGGAATTCTCCTGAAGCGAAGTTTCCTTCGCCTTCTTCGTTTGAAGCACCGAGCGACTCATCCCTTCGAGTCGCACGGTGCTTCTTTCGCGTTTTGGGCGGTTCCGGGCCGTTGAGAGTGGCGGAATGCCCTCAAAACCGCCGAATTAGGGACGGTTTGGAGCTCACGCCAACAATTTTCGGGAATAGTGGGCAGTGGTTTGTGTCAAGGCCGCTTGTCAGATAAACTCTCGGGTTTCGAAAAATCGGGCGGACTCTCAATTTCCCCGTAGGCCGGTCAGCTACCGCGTGGCTGAGCGTTTTCTTAGTCGATTCCCGGAAGGAACAGACTTAAGTGTCAGTAGCGAACATGATTGACGTATCAGAACTTCTTAACCTCACCAGTCCACTCACGCTGGACCAGGTGGAATCACTTCGCAGCGCCGTGGCCGGACAGCAGGCGGGAGAGATTCGCCAGTGCCTGAGCGAACTGCAGAAGAAAATCGACGGCGGGGATACGGCTGCAAGCACGCTCTCGCGAGCCGGTGTGGCCTGCTATCTGCTGTCGCGACATACCGAAGCGGACGAGATGATGTCAAAAGTGAGTGGCGACGGTGTCGCCATTTACTTCCACGCGCAGGTGCTGACATCACTGGGCCGACATGCCGACGCGGCGGCCCGGTTTGAAGACGCGGGTAAAGCGGGCTTTGATCAGATTGAAGCCACATTGCGACAGGCCGGCTCCGTTCGTGCCGGTGGCGATGTGGATGCCGCCGAACAGATGCTCCGCAGTGTGGCCGCTTCGGCCGCCAGTCGTGCTGAGTATTCTTTTCAGATGGGATGTATCTGGGCCGATCGCGGCGACGCCCTGACGGCCGTGGAGTATTTTGAGCGTGCGGTCGATATGGATCCGCACCACTCGCGTGCTCTGTTCTGGCTGGCGGCCGAAAACTCTTTGCGGGGCAACGACGAAGAAGCCATTCGCTACTACGAGCGAAGCCTGTCGCGACCACCGTATTATGTTGGTGCGTTGCTGAATCTGGGGCTGCTGTACGAAGACCGCGAAAGCTACAAGGCGGCCGCGTTTTGTTTTCGTCGCGTGATGGAGTTTGATCCCACACACGCGCAGGCGGAGCTGTACCTGAAGGACATTGAAGCCACTCAGGACATGTACTACGACGAAGATCAGGCCCGCCAGGAAGCTCGCATGAAGCAGCTGCTGGGACGGCCTGTGACCGATTTCGAACTGTCCGTTCGCAGCCGCAACTGTCTGACGGCCATGGACATCAACACGCTCGGCGACCTGACGGAGATCAGCGAACAGGAGCTGCTTGCGGGCAAGAACTTTGGCGAAACCTCGCTGCACGAAATTCGGGAACTGCTGGCGGCTCACGGATTGCGGATCGGTCTGAATCTGCACAAGGTGCATGCCCGCGACAGCTTTGTTGATCAAAACCTGTCGCCGGAAGAGCAGGCTTCACTGAATCGTCCGATCGGAGATCTCAGCCTGTCTGTCCGTTCTCGCAAGTGCATGAATCGTCTGGCAATTCAGACCATTGGACAGCTGACGTCGCGCACTGCGGACGAACTGCTGGCCAGTCGAAACTTCGGTGTGACCTCGCTGAACGAAATTCGCCAGAAGCTGACCGAGATGGGACTCAAGCTGCGGAACGATTAGTCCGCCTCGGGATTCTCAATATCGCGGGGTGAGATTTCTTCCGCCGGAGGAAGTCTTGCCGCCGCTGAAATGGGTGCCTAGAATTCGCCCACAGGCAACCCGATAGTGTAATCGGTAACACAACAGATTTTGATTCTGTTATTCCAGGTTCAAGTCCTGGTCGGGTTATTTCTTTCGAGTGAACACGCTCGAACGTAAACCAAACACACACAAAGACTTGGGGCAATCACTGCTTCAGGTCTTTTTTTGTGGAAATCTGAATCAGTGACAAATCAGTGACATCTGTTGAATCTGAATTAGATTCGCGGTGTCACCGAATTGGGTAATGGCGTTACGCGTTGGAGGTTCGTTGTAAGTGCATGGCTGGTCGGCTTGTTGAGCCACTCCTATCGTTTCTAAAGACACGGAGATTCAGCGATGGCCTCAATACAACAAGACCCAAGTGGCAACTTTCACGTCTGCTTTCGCTTCAGGAACCGTCGGTTCAAGCGTTCGCTGAAAACGCACATTAAACGGAAAGCTGAGGCTGCAGCCAGTCGGGTCGAAGAGAACATTCGCCTCATTGACGATGGCCGGATCGAGTTACCCGAAGATGTCGACATACCCGTATTTCTCTTGTCAGACGGAAAGCTGCTGGAAAAGCCAAAGCTCGTCGAAAATGTCTCGCTTGGTTCTTTGTTCACGCGGTATCGCGAGTCGATCCCGGACGACTCGATTGAAGCAACGTCGCTGGCGACGATGAAGATCCACATGAAGCATGTGACGCGAATCCTGGGTGAATCGCAGACACTTCGGGCCGTACGAAAACCGCATCTTCAGGAATACGTTACACAACGTTCCAGAGAGCCGGGACGACATGGCAACATCAGTGCGGCAACGATACGCAAAGAAATTGCCACTTTGGGTTCTCTTTGGAACTGGGCAAAATCTGATGGTCTGGTTGACTCTGAGTATCCTCGACAGGGGCTTATGTTCCCAAAGGTAACTGAGCGGCCCCCTTTTCAGACTTGGGAACAGATTACTCGGCAGGTACGCTCGGGAGGCCTCGCTGAGACAGAAGCAGCAAAGTTGTGGGACTGCCTGTATCTCGACCGTGAAAAGCTAAAGAAACTACTCGCCTTTGTTGAACAAGAAGCGAGACATGACTGTTTGCACCCAATGTGCGTTCTGGCAGCGTACACGGGAGCACGGCGGAGCGAGCTTTGTCGGGCTCTTGTTTCTGACATCGACCTGATGACTTCCACGTTTACGATTCGTGAACGAAAGCGATCGCGATCCCATCGGACGACACGCTCCGTACCAATGACCCAAACGGTCCAGCAAGTCATGAAGAGTTGGCTGAAAGCCAAGCCGGAAAGCTGTTTTCTATTCCCGGAAGAGCACCGTGCGTTGAGGCTGAGAAACGCAGATCGAAAGGAAGGCCCTTTAAAGCCATTCGAAGCGACTAACTTCTTGAGAGGTGTTCTTGATGGAAGCGAGTGGAGTTCAGTTGTTGGATGGCACGTATTCCGGCATAGCTTTATCAGCAACTGTGCGTCTCGTGGGATTGATCAAAGGTTCATTGATTCTTGGGTCGGGCACCAAACCGACGAACAACGAAGGCGATACCGCCATCTCTTCCCTGAGTCGCAGCAAAAAGCAATCGATCTTGTCTTTGGTTGAGTCAGTCCGGGACTGAATATAGAGGTCGAAGCCTCAAAGCCAGCATTGTCTCCAGAAGATCATCGAGTTGAGCGATCTCGAAAAGACTCCTGCCCATACGTAGGCGCTGTTTCTGCGGATGAAGCGTCACACCATCTTGACACGGTACCGTCCGACTTCAAGTGGAAGGTGATTCAGGGATAGCACGTTTTGAGTCACAGCTTCATCGGTAACTGTCCAAGCAATGGAGTTGGCCAGCGATCTATCGATCAATTTGTGGGCCGCAGTACCGACAAAGAAAGGAAAGGTACCGCCACCTCTTTCCAAGACTTCAGCAGCAGATAATCAATTGCGTCTTCAACACCTATCAAGACAGATGACTTGAAGTCTTGTTGCGACGGGCCAGAGCCCGAGACAGCGTCAACGATGTGATCGCATGCAGTTTCGTCGTCTCGTTTTAGTGGCAACGGCCCCCGCGATCTCGGTGAGCACTATTGAGCGACCAAGGACAAGCCGTTCGTCCGGTAGTCGAGATTGAGAGTGACTGATCCTTGGTTATTTCCGATTATCTCAGTGAATGCTCCACTTAGTGTCGCAAAAGTAAGGACTAGAAACTCATCGCCTGATGATGGTGAGAATTGACTGCTTTGGACAATTTTTAGTGTTCCGTTGAGAGTTGCCATACTGCTGATCGTCAGCCGATCGTGAAGGCCAGATGGGCCTAATCCGATTTCCAATACTCCAGACGACTCTTGGAGAAACTCACTGTTTATTTGAATATGCGCTTCATCATTGCCGCCCACTCGGAATAAACCTGCGTTAGTGAACCTACTGTTGATTGCGCCAAAAGAGAGCTGAACGACACCACGGTTAACGATCGCGCTGTCCGTTGAGCCGCCACCATTGGGACTGACTCCGAGATAGCCCTTCCGTCCCCGGACGGTCATGTTCTCGCCAATCGTGAGGGTGTCGCCATCGTTGCGTATCAATAGACCTGTCACGTTCTCGTTCGCTTGTGCATTCAGAATCACAGTGCCGTTGCCAGCCAATGTTTGGGTCCCGTCGAACCAGACTCGGCCTTGTCCCTCAGGCCCACCGACTGTTAACTCGCCATTAAGCGTCAGGCCGTTCATTACAAACAAGTCCGCGTCATTCACGGATAGGTCACCATCCATGACCACGCCATCCAAACGGGTACTTCCTCCAGAGGGCTTCAAAATTGCGGTTTCGGCAACGATGACAGTTCCACCAATGATTGTGTTACGAAGTGCAATCGTTCCTTCGCCCTCCAGACGCAATGTGTTGTTGCTGTTGTCGACCGGTCGCTCAAAAACAAGCCTTGCACCGTCGATCGCTCGCAGGATGCCGGTACTTCGATTGCTTCCCGCATTCAGGTAAATCGCATCGCCCTCTGACTGGATCGTGCCTTCGTTGATCAGTATCCCGTTGGCGGACCCGCCACCATTGGGACTGACTCC
>DNPC01000014.1 GCA_003501565.1 Planctomycetaceae bacterium
TGCAAGATCATCGAACGTGGGCTCGGGTCCCTCGAGCTCGCAAGCGGAATCCGTCACGGTGGTTAATGTTCCCGCTTTCAGCTATCTGCCTTATTACAGGGTTGGGCGCCACGCTAAATCGTATCGGCGACTGGCCGCTGTCTGGGCCAGCGCTTTACAACTTTCTAACCGGCTGCGTCGTTCTGCTATTCGGCGTCGTAGGTATCTTGCTTTCATTGACAGTCTATACTGCCGCGAATCGCTGGTTAACTGTTTTTTGGGGTGTGATGGCTGCAAAGATCTGTTTTGTAAGCTTGTTCTTCGAACAACCACAATCGCCGGTAGAGTTCTTGGTTTTCACAACCATCGTAATGTTAGTTCTGTCTATCAGTGTGATAGCCCTCATCACTGCTACAGAATCAACTCGCTTTACATCCAAAGTTCCAAACTGATGAAGCCCAAGAAACTACCACGCCGTAGATTTGTCGCCGCAACGACTGGAATAGCGGCTGGCACGCTTCCGGTTGTTCACGCGTGGCCGATCGAACCAGCGGCCGAACAAACTGCGCCGCTGGGTATTGGCTGTATTGGTCTCCGATATCAGGGAAGCGTGATCGCCCACAAAGCAGCTATGTACGGTCGCATCGCCGCCGTCTGCGACGTGGACAAAAACGTCCGCGATCAGGCCAAGGCTAGTTTCGGCAGCACTCCACACGCATTTGAAGATTATCGTGATCTACTCGCCCGCAAAGATATCGATGTTGTCACTATCGGGACACCCGATCATTGGCATACCAAGATGGTGATCGATGCATGTCGAGCAGGCAAAGATGTCTACTGCGAGAAACCACTGACTTTGACAATCGACGAAGGCAAGCAGCTACGCAGAGCCGTAAAAGAGACCGGCCGCGTTGTCCAAGTGGGATCCTGGCAACGCAGTGATCATCGGTTTCGGCAAGCCGTAGAGATGGTTCGTCAAGGCCGCATTGGTCAGTTGCAGCGGGTCGATGTGGTGCTCGGTAAGAACCAAACGGGCGGGCCATTCCAAGCGCGCAAGGCACCTCCCAATTTAAACTGGGACCTTTGGCAAGGACAAACACCGGAGGTTCCTTATTTAGCAGAACGTTGCCACTACACCTTTCGGTGGTGGAACGAATATTCGGGCGGTCAGATGACGGACTGGGGCGCCCATCATTTGGATATCGCACAATGGGCGATTAACGATTTCCCAATCCAGGTGAAAGGAACTGCGAACTGGCCGGAGGTAGTGGACGGATACAACGTGCCGGTCGATTTTTCAGTCGAGTACCTTTATCCGGGCAACATCACGATGACCGTTTCGGACGAGGGGCGGAACGGAATCATGTTCACCGGCGATGCTGGACGGATCTTTGTTAATCGTGGCACGTTAAGTGGTAAACCGGTTGAGGAATTGAAAACCAAGCCGCTCAAGCGCGAGGACTGGCGCACCTACGATTTTGATAACTTGAATCGTCCGCAGCGGGCTGGCAAGCTGGACGCAATTGTGAATCACATGGGTAATTTCTTTGATTGCATTCAGTCACGTAACGCTCCAATTTCCGACATCGAGAGTCAACATCGGAGCGTGAGTACCTGTCATCTTGGCAACATCGCGATACGCTTGGGTAAGAAACTCACGTGGGACGCCAAACAGGAGACGTTTGTCGACGACGATGCAGCCAATAGGCTGCTTTCCCGTGAGCAACGAACGGGTTTCGAAACAAGTTAGTACTGCGGATTCGTGCTGCGCCCGCGAGCCTGTTGCGCTCGCGAGCCCGTTGGGTTGGCTCTTGAGGCCTTGTGGACAAATGCCTGGCCGTTTCGCTAACGATTAGATCGATTTCCTAAGAAGATCCAAGACGAGAACTTCCACCTCGAAATGAAAACAGCGATGGATAAAGTACTGATTGTGATTGGCGATGCAACCGAATTGCTTGACACGATGTATCCGTACTACCGACTACAAGAGGCGGGATTCCAGCCGGTCGTGATTGCACCAGAAAAACGGCTTTACCAACTGGTTCTGCATGAAGTAAAACCGGGTTGGACGATCACAAAGGAGTGGGAAGGATACACGTTGATGGCGGACCTCGCGTTCGCGGAGGTAGATGAAACGCAATATGCGGGCATCCTGTTTTCAGGTGGTCGAGCCCCGGAGTACATCCGTTATGACGAAGATCTGGTACGAATCACGAAGTACTTCTTTGCTCAGAACAAGCCGATCGCCAGCGTTTGCCACGGTGTGGAAATTCCCGCCTACGCCGATTGTGTTCGCGGTCGGCGCATGGCTACCGTGCCAAAATGCCGCTTCGATCTGGAAGTATGCGGCGGCGAATTCGTTGACGAGCCCTGTGTTATCGACGGTAATCTATTCAGTGGCAGAACCTTCCACGACAATGGTGCTTATGTAGGTCCGTGGATTGAGGCGTTGCAGAAGTTGACGCACTAGACGATCAGCCACTTTAGCTTTACCCGAATTTCTGGAAACACAATGGAAGTCATCACAACCAACAATGCCCCTGCCGCGATCGGTCCTTATAGCCAGGCTATCAAAACAGGCAGCCTGCTATTTGTGTCCGGGCAAATCCCGCTCGATCCCGTCAGCGGAGAAATCGTCTCTGGGGGCGTCGCCGAGCAAACAACCCGTGTGCTTGATAACCTTCAGGCGGTTGTCGAAGCGGCTGGCACGACGATGCAAAACGTTGCAAAGGTGCAGATCTTCTTGACCGATATGCAGAGCTTTGCGGAAGTCAATGAGATCTACGCGAGCTACTTTTCGGCCCCGTTTCCTGCCCGGGCTTGCGTGGAAGTCTCCGCTCTTCCGAAGGGAGTTCTGGTTGAGATGGACGCAGTCGTCGAATTGTAAACCACACTGTGTTGATTGAAGGGAAACCCTGTGCGGCTCGGATTCTAACCACCCTGTGCGGTTCAGGCACAATTAAAAAAAGGCGTAACCGCTCGTAAACAAGCGGTCCGCCTCACACGGGGGGGTGAGAAAGCAATTGCTTTCTGAGAGCGTTTCCATTCGCTCATCTCGAGCTTAGTTCGGATTGCGAACTCACCGCTTGCGAAAGTTCACTGAACGCCACAATTCAAGGCCGTGCTATTCCATTGCCGTTCGCTGTGTACCGAATTTGACGGCTGACCGGTCAAATGGCCGTCGATTGTCGCACCCAGCCAACCCTACAAGCATTCGAACAATTCATGCTTTAATCCTGTTGCAGCCCGCTGGAGGGGCACGCAAGGTTCACCAAGCAGTAAAATAAAGGCAGTTCCTTTGCTGGCGGGTTGTACAGTGCATCCTGCCTTGTTCTGATTCTTACTCCTTCACTTACTGCGTACCAAGTCGATGGACTTAGAGCACACGCAGCAACAGTCTCTCGCGGGCTTGCAAAAGTCGGAGAAACTCAGCCGCCAAGCAGCCGTTCCTCCGGCGGAGGTCCCGGGCTACACGATCACCGAGTTGTTGGGCGAAGGAGCTTTTGGCCAAGTCTGGCTGGGCCTCGATCAAAATACGGGACGGCCGGTCGCAATCAAGTTTTACCTGCATCGCGGCGGCGTTGACTTTACGCTTCTCAAGCGTGAAGTAAAGCATCTCATCAATATGTCCACTGGACGCTACATCGTCCAAGTGCTCTCGGTCGGCTGGGATGCTGATCCCGCTTACTACGTGATGGAGTACCTCGAAAACGGGTCCCTCGAGGATTTGGTTCGCACGCGCGGTGTACTGACCATCCCTGATGCGGTGCGTATGTTTCGTGAGATTGCGGATGGGCTGAGTTTTGCGCACAGCAAGGGTGTTTTGCATTGCGACCTCAAGCCGGCCAACGTGGTGCTTGATCATGACTTGCGTCCTCGACTGGCGGACTTCGGGCAGAGCCGGATGTCGGATGATCAGACTCCGTCTCTTGGAACGCTGTTCTACATGGCCCCCGAGCAAGCGGACCTGGAGGCAACGCCAGATGCCGCTTGGGACGTCTATGCACTAGGGGCAATCCTCCACACGATGCTGGTGGGAAGTCCGCCCTACCGAACACCAGATATCGTCGAAACACTGGACACCGCTGCTAGTCTGCCAGACCGACTCCAGCGATACCGCGACACCATTCGCCACGCACCGCGTCCGAAACTACACTACCGGCGGCGCGGCATCGATAAATCGCTGTGCATGATCGTTGACCGGTGCTTAGCCGTCGCACCTCAGCGACGCTACCGCAACGTGCAACAGGTCATTGAGGCATTTGATGCACGCGAACGAGCGCGAGCACGACGTCCGCTCTATCTGCTCGGCATTGTCGGTCCGATCCTACTGTTGTTGCTAATGATGCTATTCTCGGCACGCAGCATCTCGGTCGCCAATCAAATCGCACTGTCAAAGGTTCAGCTCAGGTCACTGGAGAGTAATCGATTTGCCGCAAAGTTTGCCGCTCGGACCTTGGAGAAGGAGATTGAGTCGCTCTTTCGGTTGGTTGAATCTGAGACGGATCGCGACGAATTGCGTAAACACTTGAGCGATACGATTTCCGCAAACCAAGACGAATTGTCTTTGCTCCGCGATCCCACTACCAAACGATCACAGCGCAGCGAGTTCCTAGCGGATCCAGTCAGACAAGAGCTTGAAGCTTATCTGAACGATCGTCTGAAGAAGATTGTAGACAAAGCGCGACTCACGCCAGGGGCTCCGCTGTTTGACAGTGTTTTCATCAACCAAAGCGATGGGGTCAATGTTGCAACTGCCTTCGCCAACCCCTCGCCCGAAACGAGTTCACCGGTTGGAGGGAATTTCGCCTACCGGAGCTACTTCAATGGATTGCCCTCCGATGCACCGACAAACGTTCCCAGGAGTCAGTTCTCGCCGACTCGCATCACATCGCTGTCCGCTTCGTTTCGCAGTACTTCTACTGGAAAATACAAAATTGGAATTTCCGCTCCGATTTGGCCAGCCCCCAAGGACGATGAGGCCGCGTTAGAGAATGACGTCGCGCCCTTAGGTGTTCTCGTGATTACCATCAATCTTGGTGATTTCGAACTGCTCTCGCGCGAGAACGAAACTGCCGTCAATCGGTTTGCGATTCTGGTCGATGGCAGAGAAGGCAACCAACAGGGGCAAATTCTGCATCACCCTGTCCTGCAAGAAATGAACTTGGACGAAGCCCGCGCAACCAAGGCGGTTCGTATCGATGGAGTGCAACTCGACGAACTCAGAAAAGGGGCAATCGCTTATCGCGATCCCGCCACGGAGTTGGTCGGCGGTAAAGAGTTTGAAGGAGAGTGGATTTCGGCGATGAGTCAGGTACGGTTGCCTGCCCGCGGGGCCTCGAATGACCCTGCAACTGCCATGAGCGACCTTTGGGTTCTCGTTCAAGAGCGAGGCGATAGCGTCGCGAAACCACTTGAGGATCTTGGCCGTAGGCTCCAGTGGGAAACGATCCTCGAGTTGATCGCTTTGTTGGTCGCCGTAGCTGGGTTGTGGTTTTTTGTGCTCCGGATGAAAATCTTCTCCCACGACGCTGGTCCAGTGGCT
>DNPC01000017.1 GCA_003501565.1 Planctomycetaceae bacterium
CCGCCGCCGGTAAACGCACACAGGCCGATTGCCGAGCGTTTTCCTCGACCTGAGAGAGCCACCAGCTGCTCAGTGGAAGGCTGCCCGGGTTTCAGCACCGCCTGGCATGCCGCCGCAACCGCCATGGCCAACTGCGTGCCAGCTCCCAACCCATGGTGCAGTGGTAAAACCGATCGAAAACTGACTTGCCAACCCTCACCTAAGCCACAGCGCTCAAGCACCGCCGATGCTCGATGGTGATATTCCGTGTAATCTGGACCTGTAAAACGATTCGCAATCGGCGGTGAAGCTGTCGTCGATACCAGCGAGAGGTCAAAGCCGGGTTCCGCCAATGCCAGCCCAATCCCGGCAAAGCAATTCTGGCTGCCTCGATACAGTTCCGCCAATCCGAAGTGAATTCGGCAACCCGTCACCACGTCGACTCGTTCCATCACGTGCCTGCCTTTATGGCTAAGGCTGGCAGCTCCAAATGCTCGCAGATCTCGGCCCAGGCTTGGAGCTCCCGCGCCCCACCGGTCTTTTCAACAGGCGAACGCAGCTGCTCAATTCCGCGGGCAAGCTCAACCGCTGGAATTAGATGTTTTCGCGTGCCGATGATCGCTGCTTCCAGCACAGCGTGCTTGGCACGATTCCAACCCCAAAAGTCACGAAGCGTCGCGCTACTGTGGACCCGTGCGCGGGCTTCACTACGGGGATCATCAGTATTCCAGTCGATCACTTCCAATCGAAACCAACGACACGCATCTGGCAGAATAAACCCTCCGGTTTCATGGGGCTCAAATGCAAATGCATGTTCGATTCCAAGCGCGGCTCGGGCAACTGGCAACACATCATCCACGACATGAAAAATCCCGAAGGGATAGTGCCGGAGCGCTTGGAAGGTCGTTGAAGTTTGAAAGGGCCGTAGAGTCCATTGTGTCAAAGACTGATTGACAACAGGTCCCATCGGGGCAACATGCGGACTCCCGTCGTCTTTTACTGTCGTTAGTAATCCTTCAACGATCACTCCGCAGCCCCACTATCCTCAACGTTTCTACGAAAGAAATCTGCGAAACGATCAACGACCTGATCACTGGCCAAGCAGCGAAACGGATCATGCAAAAAGTCTGGCCACAAGTGGAATTCACAGTACTTTGAAGAAGTCTCTGCAAACTGCTGTGACGCTTGTGGGCAGGTGAGTACATCGGTGTCACCATGCGAAAGCAACAGCGGAACCGACAATTCATTTGCGTGCTTAAGCGCCCAGCGGCCAGAATCGATCAGCGCCGCGCCTAGCTTGAGCGACAGTGTCGAATGGAACAGCGTGTCGGCTTCAAAGGCTGCGATTTCGGCTGGGTTGTTCATCAATCGCTCAGGAACAACATTCGAAGTCATCGTCGCTCTCGGCCTCATGCGTGACCACCACCGAAGTAGCCACTCGGCGACTCGTCCAGGTGCACGTTGGGCGCGAATCATGGGACTTGACGAAACGACGGCTTGATAGCCATCTGAAACGCGTAAAGCATGATTTAGAACCAGGTTGCCCCCCATGCTGTGACCGAACAGGAAAACTGGGGCACCTTGTTTTCCGACCCACTTCAGAAAATGGGATATATCATCGAGCATCGATTCGTAGGATTCGATCAAGCCACGCGGTTGCCGCGACTGACCGTGACCTTGTTGGTCAAACGCGTGAACCGAAAACCCGCGCTGGCAGAACCGCCGGGCAAGACTATCGTAGCGTCCGCCGTGTTCGCCCAAGCCATGCACGATGGCGATGTGTCCAAGCTGCGCGGTGGCAGACAAGCCAGAGGACGTCAGATCGCTGTCGGGGCGCCAAGAATGGACGTAGAGTTGACGGGGTGCATCGCGGGCGACAGATTGCCAACCCGCTTCGTAACGGATTGCTTCCGCATCAGAATCGAGTCGGTAGCCACCGATCTGTTGTGGGCTGGAATCCTGCGTTGAGTCGTCCATGTTGGTGACTCGCCTCGCAGTTGTTAGCTCTGAGCCGCACGGCGTTAGCCGCGGTTCCTGCAGAAAAAACCGGGGCTAACGCCCTTCGGCTGATGTTGAAACGCGACCTTACTGAATACGCTACTACTAGCCTGATATTTCGGCGATTTCGATGCGAGTATATCGCTGGCGGTGGCCATTTCGGCGGTGGTAATTCTTGCGGCGGCGGAATTTCTCGATGTAGATTTTGTCGCCTTTTTCCTCGCTAACGACCTTGGCGGTAACTTTCGCACCGTCAACGGCTGGCGAACCGAGCTTGAGGCCTTCGTCGCCACCGATCGCCAAAACCTGAGAAAACTCTACGGTATCGCCGGTCGCCAAGTCCTTACGCAGGTCGATATCCAATCGTTGTCCCTGCTCAACTTTGTATTGGCGTCCACCGTCTACGATAATGGCGTACATGATTCGGTCCGAATGCGTCAAAAGCTTCTATCTGTCACAAAAACCAGCCCGCCGGGCTCAGAGCCCGGCCACTGAGGATCCGGTAAGTTAACCAACTTTTCGCTGGTCGTCGAGCCCTAAATTGGCCCTAGGCCAGACGACTGGTAGCCCAGATTGACGCGGCGATCGGTCTCGCACGCTCACTCCTGGGCCACGTCGGCCTGCCTTCCTCCAAGATAGGCATCCAATTTCGCTTTGATTGCCTTCGCTTTGGTGATGTCCTCTGCTGAAACACTGAGCCGCCTTCGGTCCATATCGCGATAGCCTACTGATTGACTGACGATGAATTCAGTTGGTCCAATAGTCGATTCCGTGTAGGCGATTCCACCCAAAGGACTTGGAGCACTTGGGATTTCCGGATCGCTCACAGCGAAGTGCAGGTTGCGTACAACAGCGTTGAAAACGGTAGGCATATCTGTGTGGGCTCTTAGGTCATCCAAGTGATCGATCCAGATTTCGCTGCATCGCAGCATGGTGTTGATTCGGCGAATCGAGTCACCAGAAAATTGGCTGCCATTCTGCATGAGCCGATGTCCTGATTGCATCACAATTTTTCCAGAGCCGTCTTCGAAAGCCCCACTCGGCATCTTGACAGCCAAAAAAGCGCTTAGGACGAACCCGTTCGCCAGGGTCTTGAGCTGCTCTTGGGACTTCGAGTTGATGCTCAGCCCACGGGAAAGCTCTTCCGGCGTGAACTGATCGGTACTTTCAGACAACGTTATAAAGCGAATCAAAACCGGCACTGCAACTCCAAGTTGCGAAGCCGCTTTGATTGCATTCGGATCAGCGGCGATAGGCCATGGCTGATCTTCGAAAGTTTCTTTTATTCTCCCTATGATCGACCCCAGAGCTAAATGCTCATCGATGCTATTGTCTAGTTGAGAAAAGAGTTCACCATTGGTCACCCAGTCAACCTCCCCTAATGGGGCCCAGTACGATGGCAGCCACGTTCTAATGTCCGCAAGCTGCTCAACCGGAACAAAATCATCCGCAGCCAAAGCAAGGAGGAAGTCTCGAATGCGCGAAACGTTCCATCTAGCGATCGTCTCCGTTTGCTTCCGATCGCGGAGATAAATCTGGAACGGCGAGGAGGGACGACCGGCCTGATACGCATTGGCCCCGGATATGAAGTGTTCAATGGAGTCCTTAGCGACTTCCTCTTCTATTGCGATGCCGCCATAGACGAAGTGCATGAGGAACATAGCGATCGAACGTTCATGCGGCCGTTCCATTTCCTCAACGATGACCTTGATGACATCCGTCAAGGGAAGCTGGCGATAGGCTTCTTGAGTTTCGAGCATGAAGTCCCCAGAGGGTGAGCCACCGCCCTTTGTTAAGCCGCCGTAGCGTCGGGAGGGGAAGATGGCAGCTCGGACGAGTTGGGTGTCTCCGGGTTCAGCAACGCGGCTGATTGCGTTGATGGAATCGACGAGTGTCGGAACGTGAAGCTCGTTCTCGAGCGTTGCTAAGTGTTCTAGAACGCTCTTGCCCTGATATACGGCCGATAACTTGGCGGGATCGATGCTGGCGTAGCGAGAGTCGACGCCTGGAGTGGCTTGAGCTTCTTCTTTATTCGTTGGTGAAGCTACGTCTTGCTCGGTGATTTCCGAGTCCGGGGCGCCCTGCCTTCGCTCAAGATACGCATCCAATTTCGCTTTGATTGCCTTCGCTTTGGCGATGTCCTCTGCCGAGGGCGGTTGACTGCCTCCCATGCCGCCCCCTCCCATGCCGCCGGTAAAGGCGCTGCTTCCGCTGCTCCCGACGGTCGATTCGACGAAAGCAATTCCCGACAGGGGGTTGGGGACTACGGGTATCTCAGTTTGGCTTACAACTCTATGCATTTCCCTTACGATCGCATCCAGGTTCGCTTGCATATCGGTATGTCTCCTCATGTCTTCCAAGCGGCCAATCCAAAGTTCGCTGGCTCTCAAGAGATCAGTGATTACCGAATGCGATGCGCTGAATTGGTTGCCTGTGAGAACGTTGCCAGCAAACTCGTTAATGTAGGGCTGGGACCTTTGACCGTATGCAAGTGGGTTGAAGCCCGAGTTACCAGCACTGTTTGGCGGCACAAGTTTGGGCAACGCCTTCAAGACGAACATGTTCGCTAACGTCTTGAGCTGCGCGTCAGAAAGTGAACCTGAGCCAACCATCTCAACCAGTTCTTCTGGCGGCAATTGCCCAGCGTTTTCTACTGCTGTGATAAATCGGACGGAAATCGGAACCTCGATCCCAAGTTTCGCCGCAGCCTTGATTGCACTTGAATCAGATGCCAACGGCCAGGGCTGCTCCCAAAACTCCGAACTTAGGCTTGCTGCTGGTTGAGTTCTTCCTCTGTTCGTTTGTTCTGTTTTCGCAAGCAACTCAGTGTTAGAAATCCACTGGAACGTATCAGCCGGGGCCCAATAGCCGGTAAGCCAATCGCGTATGCCTGCGATCCGTTCGGTTGGGATCAACCCCTTGTTCGCTACGTCCAAGAGCCAGTTTCGGGTCCACGATACGTTCCACTGAGAAATAACGTCCAGTGCTTGGCCATTGTGTAAGCTGGGGAGCACGCCTATGCTCGGACTGCCTGATTGGTACTTGTTGGCTTGAGCGATGAGCTGCAACAGAGAGTCTTCTGAGACTCGCTCCTCGATAGAAATTCCACGTCCCGCGAACTGCCAAAGGAAGACAGCAATTGAGCGTTCGTGGGCAGCTTCCATTTCCTCGGCTACAACTTTGACAACGTCTTCTAGTGGTAGCTGGCGGTAGGCATCACCTGTTTCGTTCATGAATTCGCCTGAGGGCGTTCCATCTCCCATCACCCAGCCGCCGTACCGGCGG
>DNPC01000538.1 GCA_003501565.1 Planctomycetaceae bacterium
ACTGGGGATCGGTCGTAACTTTTCGCGGCCCGACTACGATGGCTACTCGCGATTGCGGATTGGGCTCTGGCGATGGCAAAATGAAGCTCTTAGCTTGCTGTCCTTCGATCGTAGCATTTTGGATGAAGCCCGATCGATCATCGCACCAGAGAATTCGTCCGACAACGCCCAAGTGCGAGTGAAGGTAAAGACTCTACTGGGAACCGAACTGGGAGGTTGGTTCAACGACCGTTGGTACCGAAGTGCTGCCCAGGCGTCGGATGGGAATGTAGTTCTGCTACACGCGGTTAGCCAGCAGCTGAAAGTTCGACCTGCAGAAGCGAAACAAGTCGCTGAGTCCCTCTTAGACGTAACACTACAGTGCCCTATGGGCGGAGAATACCAGCTGGTTGCCAACGAACGAGGCATTCCGCTGTGGCGGAGTTCTGCCCCGACCGCTCGATCCAGCGGTAGCCTAGTGCCCAGCGACGGCGCTGCAGCCCAAGTTGGTTACGTTGCTCCCTGGGTGAACTGGTTCCGTGGCGGCCAGTTGCACATCACTCAAGCCTCCGACAGCCTATCCGTCGTCGGGCAACTCGACATGGAGATGCCGCCACTTCCCAAGGCAGCTGAGGCGGAACCAAGCGAACTCCCAGCGATGGATTTCAACTTGTTCAGCTTGCCCGGCAAGCTGTTCGGCGGTGATAAGGAAGAATCTACCCCGAAGCCCAAACGTCGCTCGTTTTAGACGGTGAATCTACCGAGTTGCCTGCAACTGCGGGAACGGCATCACTTGCTCAGGGCAGGCACATTCGGATCACCGCTTCGGTCAATCGCTGGCAAGCTGTTTTGCGGCTTCGAGCGCGAAATACGTCAAGATCATGTCCGCCCCGGCCCGCTTGAACGCGATTAAACTTTCAAACATACAGGCGGACAGGTCCAGCCAACCGTTTTGGGCCGCGGCATGAAGCATCGCGTATTCGCCGCTTACCTGATACACCGCGGTCGGGACCTGGAACTCAGCTTTGATTCGCCTAACGATATCCAAGTAAGGCATGCCAGGCTTGACCATGACGATGTCGGCTCCTTCGGCTAGGTCCAAAGCAACCTCATGCATCGCCTCGTCGGTGGCAGATGGTTGCATCTGGTAGGTCTTCTTATCGCCACCGCCAAGACTGTCCTTCGAACCAACGGCATCACGAAATGGACCGTAGAATGCCGATGCGTACTTGGCGGCATACGACATCAAAACCACATTGGTATGACCGGCCGCGTCGAGGGCGCCACGAATTGCCCCAATGCGTCCGTCCATCATGTCCGATGGGGCGATCACCGATGCCCCCGCATCGGCCTGCACAACCGCCTGTTGGCACAAGGCATCAAGGGTAACATCGTTGGCGATTTCCCCATTTACGAGCAGGCCGTCCTGACCATGGGTCGTGTAAGGGTCCAAGGCCACATCGCAGACGATGCCAATATCGTCACCGAACCGTTCGCGAATGCTTCGGGTGGCGCTGCATATCAAATTGTCCGAGTTTCGTGACTCACGCCCATCATCAGTTTTCAATTCTGATGGGGTCACTGGAAACAACGCAATCGCGGGTATCCCAAGCTCAATTGCTTGGGCGACTTGCGACTCAAGCAGATCGACCGAATACCGCGTAACACCCGGCAAGCTATCAACCGGTTCGGACGAATTCTGGCCCGGCAAGATAAACAAGGGCCAAATCAGATCGTTGGATGAAAGAGAATGTTCTTGGACAAGACTGCGTGACCAAACAGATTGTCGGAGACGTCGCAGACGCGTTGCGGGAAACGGCCCGCGATGAAAACTATTGTTCATTAGGCAATAGAGACCTTGAGAATCACTTGTTCGGCGTCGGCAACTATCAATCGCCGTCTCGGCTGGACAATTCAAAAATGGGTTCGAAGGCATTTTCGAAGTCGTAACAATCGTTAAAGTCTTCTCTACGATCGTGCTCCGACTTTTTCATATGCTTGATACGAATCAAGTTGTAGACGATCTCGCCAAAGTCGCTTGTCGAATGGACGCCCCAGTTGTTTAGCACGGTGCGTGCCAGGAAACCGTACTGCTCAACTGCATACAAGCGTATTGCCTCGCATAGCTGTTGGCCAGTGATATGATGTTCGCCCTCTTCGCCGCCGCTGGGCATTTTCAAGATTTCTTGCGCGTAGGAGAGCGCCTCACGGACGAATTGATACGCTTCCAAATGGAAACGCTGATCTTGCTGAAGCAATTGAACAATTGGGTGTATTTTTTCCGACACAGGAAAACTCACTTGTTATAGAAGTCAGGCTTCGCTGGCCTGTTCGCTTTGTGTATCTGGCTGTTGATCTCTGGATTGTTTGTTTCTGGGATGTCTATCTTTGGTTTGTCTATCTGTGGGTTTCTTGTCCGTGGGCCGTCCATCTGTGGACTGTTCAGCGTTCGGCTTTACATCTTGCGACTCTACCTCTTTTGTCCCTACGTCTTGCGGCAGTTCTTCTTGCGGCTGGGGAGACCCGTCCGAGCCCTGTTCCGATTTATGGCGGTTGTTGCGATTCGGTTTTCGATTGCGCTGGATAACGGAGAGCACCTCGTCGGCGTGAATCATCACTCGACGGTTATCCTCCATTTGAACCACCAACTGTGCGGTCAACAATTCTTGACTAAGCACCCGCGCTTTGCCGTTTGCCGTTACGACGTCCGCTCCCACCTTGGGAAGCGTCTTACGATTGTCTTCGTAGGTGTCATACTCGTAGCGTAAGCAGCATTTTAAGCGACCGCACCGACCCGATATCTTGTTGGGGTCCAGCGTTGCTTTCTGCAACTTAGCCATCTTCATAGATACTGGAGGCATTTTCAGCAAGTGCGTATTGCAGCACACCGGCTTCCCACAATCCCCGTAGTCGGCCAGCAATTTGGCTTCGTCACGCACTCCGATCTGTCGCATCTCTACACGCGTTTGAAACTCCGCAGCCAGCTTCTTGACCAATTCGCGAAAATCAACGCGTCCTTCCGAGAGGTAGTAGACAATGACCCGTTCACCGCCAAAAAGACGTTCTACGTCGACGAGATCCATAGGCAAATCGAGCTCACGAATACATCGCAAGCACGCATCTGAATCCTCATCGTAACGAGCAGCAATCTTCGCGAGCTCATTTTCGTCGTCGCCGCCAATCGCACGCTGGATACTGCCTCCCTGGGGATTATCCAGTTGACCGACGGCATGATCGGTCGCCTCGGTTAACACTTCCCCCGCTTCGAGCCCTCGGTTGGTGCGAGCAATCACACGGGTTCCGCGCGAGTACTCCTGCCGGGAGTTCATCACATGTAGGGTGCGCATTGTCCCACAGCGTACGATGTAACTTGCCATGTCAAACAACGAATTATTGTTAAGAGATCACGAGCCGCCTGGTGACTCTTTCATGCTGCAGCAGCACCGCCGATCGAATCTTGTTGCATCCACGCAGGTTGGCCAACCATCAAATGACAGTCGGTAGGCACCCACATCATGACCGATCGAGCTAGATAAGTAACGTAGTTCACATTGTAGCGGTAATCGGCCGCTGGTGTTTCCTGGCTTCCGAATTACGCGGATGGCCCTATTCCTCGGCAATCGTCGACGTCCGACAGCTAAGTGGAAGCAAGACCAACCGGACACGCTAGATTTGCCCATATAGAATGCCTAGAATCATGCTTGCCCACCTCGGAATCCCCCTCCTGAGCAGTGCGTGATGTCGTTTGCCTCGAGCCTCCTACCGTAAGCTTGCTAAGCTTTGGCCTTGCTAGGCATGCAACAATACCGTCAATTGAATCTTGGTTGTCACCGGCTTTGAGTCGCGTACCCAAGCTGCCGTTGGCCTGCGATTGCTCACTGTGCAGATTGCTGTTTGGGAGAAAAAGGCAAGTGAGCGGGTTTTCGGCCACCAGTCTGTGAAAACGCAGTTACCCATTCCTCAAAACGATGATCGGGCCTAGGTCCGTATCGTAGCTTCCTCGCATCTCAAAACGCATCACGCATGAGTCCGATTGATTTCGAGCATCGCACACGGCTGGTTTTCGGACCTTGCTCAATTGGTCGGCTTGGTGAACTGGCCACGCAGTGTGGAGGCAGTCGCGTCTTGGTCGTTAGCGACCCTGGTGTTGTAGCTGCCGGACATTTTCAGCGCGGCGTCGACTCGCTATTGCAAGCGGGACTTTTGATCGAAGCCTTTCATGGCGTTCACGAAAATCCATCGACTGAGGACGTGGATGCAGGTGTCGCAGTTGCCAAGAGTTTCAAGCCCGATCTGATCGTTGGTCTGGGCGGCGGTAGCTCGATGGACTGTGCCAAAGGAATCAACTTCATCTACTCTTGCGGTGGCAGGATGCAGGACTACTGGGGCGTCGGAAAGGCAACCAGCGACATGCTGCCAATGATCGCCGTGCCAACCACGGCCGGTACGGGCAGCGAGGCCCAGTCCTTTGCCCTCATTAGCGATGCAGAGACGCATGTTAAAATGGCTTGCGGAGACCCCAAGGCTGCGTGTCGAGTCGCGATTTTGGATCCCGAACTGACGCTTACACAGCCGCCCAAGGTAACGGCCTTGACTGGGATTGATGCAGTTTCACACGCCCTGGAATCGTTTGTTACCCTCCGTCGCAACCCACTGAGTGTCGGATACTCGCGACGCAGTTGGCAGTTGCTTAGTTCCGGATTGCCAGCTGTTTTTGCCAACCCGGCTGACATCGAAGCTCGGTCACAGATGCAGTTAGGCGCATTTTTTGCCGGCCTGGGTATCGAAACGAGCATGCTTGGCGCCGCTCATGCGTTGGCAAACCCACTTACCGCTCGCTTCGGTGTAACTCATGGCCAAGCCGTCGGCATGATGTTGCCTGGAGTGATTCGTTTCAATGGAGCAGAGGTCGACAGTTGGTATGACGAACTGTGGCGAGACGTCGAGCGTACTCCGTTGGGCGAAGAGTGTAGCACGGAGTCGGTAACCGAATCGTTATCTTTGTTCGTAAGCCGCCTGGTCGAGCTCTCTGGGCTGGAAACTCAGCTCTCACGCCTGGGAGTCGCGGAAGATGCGATCGACGGCTTGGCCGAAGACGCAACCCAACAGTGGACCGGGACATTCAACCCCCGCCCACTTAGCCAGTCCGATTTCAAACAGATCTACCTGCAAACGCTGAACAGCAAGGCCGGTTGAGAGCAAGTTCAGTTGCTTGCACAAGCTTGCATTGGCGTCGCCGCCTGAGCTCACTCAACCACCGAAACACACCGAGTCCTATTTCCTGGGAGTTAACTTCGACATGCTTAAATTAGCTCGATGCGCTGGGAGAGTGAGTGTCCTCAAGGGCTTCGTTTTTATCTGCATCGTCGCAGCCGGAACAAAGACGTTGGCCCAGCAATGGCCGCTCTTCCGTGGGGATCCAGCCGGAAGTGGCGCCGTCAAAGAAGAATTGCCCAGTGACTTGGATTTGCTCTGGGAAAAGAGATTCGACGAAACCGAATTTCAATCTGGTGCCGCCATCTACGATGGCGTCATCTACATAGGTGATGCCGATGGCGCTGTCCGCGCGTTGAACCTTGCTGATGGTGAACTCATCTGGGAAAAGAAGTTCGACACTTTCTTCATCACGACTCCGTCGGTGCGCGATGACACGATCTACTTCGGTGACACCGATGGCGTGCTTCGCGCACTTGAGGCCAAGACAGGCAAATCTAAGTGGGAATACACAACCGGAGCAGAGCAGGAGACGGGCCCCAACTTTTACAAAGACCGGCTCCTGGTAACTTCCTACGATGGAAGCCTCACGGCCTTGGAAGCCGATACCGGAAAAGAGATCTGGAAGCACACCATCGACGAACCTATCCAGTGCGGCCCTACGCTTGCCGGTTCGCTGACCTTCTTGGGCGGTTGTGACGAATCGCTGCATGTCATTGACGTCGAAAGTGGAGAACCGGTCCAAGAGCCACTTCCCTTGTTTTCGCCGACCGGCAGCACACCCAGCGTAAGTAACGGCATTGTCTTCGTGCCGACTTCCTCGGGCGAGATCGTCGCGTACAACCCCAAAGAGCGCGAGCCGCTCTGGCGATTCTACGATTCCAGACTGGCCAGTGAATTCAAACGAGTGTCCGTGGCTGTTGCAGAAGGATTGGTCGTAGCGACAAGCCGAAACAAGCGAGTATTTGCCCTCGACGCCAAAACTGGAAAAGTGAGGTGGCAAGCACCGCTGCGGAAACGATCCGACGCATCACCGCTTATTGCCGGTCAAAGTGTATTTGTGGTCGCCGCGGATGGCAGAGTGCTGCGTTTCGATCTGAAAACTGGCAAAGAATTGTGGATGATGGAACTAAAGCCAACTTTCACTGCTAGCCCAGCCGCCGCGGATGGTAAACTAGTAGTCGCCAGTAAGCGTGGTGTCGTTTACTGCTTTGGCAAACGATAACCTCAAGCACCAACTGTTGCAGGTAGCGTTTCAACGCAACTGCAGGTTGATTTGAAGTGGATCGAGTTGAAAAATCGATACAGCAGCAGAACTTCAACTCGCGCTACTTCCCAACCAACACGCCGCGACGGATATTTTGGTGCATTACCAATCTGGTTCTTGGTTCATCACCGACAAGATTCTTGGTGCTTCACCAACGAATCCCTTTCGAGTGAATTGACAAGCCAGAAAACGATTATTCAGAAGAATGGCACTTACCCATGTCGACCGAAGCAACGAAAACGGAAGTTGGAAGTTACTTCATTTCGAACTACCCGCCTTTCTCCCAATGGCAGAGCGATAGCTTGCCAGAGGTTGAGCAAGCGATGGCCACCGCTCCGCGCGATGTGCCGCTAGGGCTCTATCTGCACATTCCGTTCTGTCGCAAGCGTTGCAAGTTTTGCTACTTCAAAGTGTTCACCGGGAAGAACGCGAAAGAAATCGAGACTTACGTTGAAGCCCTATGCAAAGAGATTGAGCTGGTAAGCCAACAACCCGCCATGGGAGGCCGACCGTTCCGATTCGTGTATTTCGGCGGAGGCACTCCCAGCTTCTTGGCGCCCAAACAACTAACAAGTTTGGTAGATCGTTTGCGGGCGAATATTAGCTGGGACAAAGCCGAGGAAGTCACGTTTGAATGTGAACCGGGAACGCTAAGCGAAATCAAAGTCAAAACGCTTAAGCAACTTGGCGTGACGCGACTAAGCCTCGGGATTGAGAACTTCAACGACAAACTGCTCGAAGACAATGGCCGAGCGCATCTGTCAAAAGAGGTCTACAAGGCCTGGGATTGGATTGAGGCTGCCGACTTCCCCAACGTGAACATCGACCTCATCGCTGGCATGGTCGGTGAGACCTGGGACAACTGGCGCTACAACATTGAAGAAACGCTGAAACTGTCTCCTGAAAGTGTGACCATTTATCAGATGGAATTACCGTTCAACACGGTTTACTCAGAGGGCATTCTGAAGAAAGACGAAGAGAGCCCAGTTGCCGATTGGCAGACGAAACGCGACTGGGTTCAATTCGCATTTGACGCTTTCGCCGAAGCTGGATATTCACAAAGCTCGGCCTACACGATGATCAAAGATCCAAACAAAGTTAGCTTCAGCTACCGCGACAATCTGTGGAAGGGATCGGATCTGTTGGCTACCGGAATCGCTTCCTTCGGTCATATCTCCGGTGTCCACTATCAAAACAAACCGGAGTGGCATCAATACATCGACTCGCTCCAGGAAGGCAAACTGCCCTTAGGCCGCGCATTCACGCCAACGCAGCGTCAGACCAAGATTCGCGAACTAATTCTGCTCCTCAAACGCGGCTACGTCGAAAAATCATATTTCAGTGAGAAGTTCGGCGTCGATATCTGGAGCGAATACGAGGAAGTTTGGAAAGAGTACATCAGCCAAGGCTTCGTCAAGGAGCTCGCGGACGACCGTATTGAACTGACCACCGAAGGCTTGCTACGCGTCGACGGATTACTGCCCGCCTTCTTCGAACCCGAGCATCAGGGAGTTCGCTACACGTGAGCGAAACCCAGACCTTTATGATGGGCGAATACGAGGCCAGTTTTCCGGTTGAGTTTCGCTATGCTAAGAACCATATGTGGGCCAAGGAAGTTGAGCACAATTGGCGATTCGGATTGAGCGCCTACGCAGTGCGGCTTCTGCAGGACGTTTACTTCCTCGATCTCACTATTGAACCGGGGATGAACCTCCAATTGCGACAAGAGATCGGTTCGATTGAGAGCAAGAAAGCAGAAAGTAGCCTGTACAGTCCAGTGGCCGGCACCGTGACTCAGATCAACGAAGACTTGCTAGATGATCCCACTGCAATCAACCTCGACAAATACGGCGCCGGATGGATGTTTTCCCTTGACTGTACCGGTGAAGATTTATTGCCCGTGGTCGACTACATGGAACATCTAAACGAGGCCTGGGAAATCGCGCAAAGAATCATTAAGGGACAAGCCAATGCCTAACCCAATCTGCGTCGTTATTTCGGCTGGCCAAAGTCGCAATCCAGAGAAGCGAGGCTTGGAAGCTGCAGTTGCAGAGGGTGCGACGACTATTCCCGGTGTCACAGTCCTCCGCATCCCGCACATCTACGATCTCAAGAAAGATGGCCAGACCTACGAAACTTTGCGGTCGGTCGAAGGTGAAATCGTATTCATAAGTTGGCTCTTTGGCCGCGCTACGCACTGGACACTTGATCGCAACGGCGTTCGTGGTCAGTTTGGCGAAGTCGAATTGCTCGCTGATCAGCCCGACGAAGATGAAGAAGAGGCTGTCAGTGATGAGGAGGAAGAATCCCGGGTAACGGACCAGCAGCCACGGCCAGAGCGAGCTATTTACTGCATCGAATTTAATGCCAGCAAGAACGCGGACGACTTCGTATCCGAAGTGCGACGTATTGCAGCTCTCACAGGCGCACTCCGCACAGGCCGAACCTCCACGCTTTCTCTCGAAAACTTCGTCGCTCCGGGCAATGACACCTATGTCGGAGCGATGACAGCTGATGAGACGACACCCAATACCCAGGAAGCCGGCGGAGCCGACGGCAATTCGCTGGACACCGTTCCACGGATCGCGGGCCAAACTCCGGTACAAAGCATTGAAGAAGTCGCTGGTCGGCGGTGGTATCCGGTGATTGATTTCAGTAGATGCACCAATTGCATGGAATGCATCGACTTTTGTCTGTTCGGTGTGTACGGGATCGACTCGCTTGAAACAATTAACGTTGAACAGCCAGACAATTGCCGCAAGGGCTGCCCGGCATGCAGCCGCGTTTGCCCCGCCAATGCGATCATTTTCCCTCAGCACAAAACGCCTGCGATCGCTGGCGCTCCCGTCGATTCCGGCGGTCTGAAGATCGACCTCTCCAAGCTCTTCGGTGCACCGGAAACAGAAGAAGACCCAGCTGCCGTTGCCGCTCGGGAACGCGACGAACAGCTAATTTTGGCCGGCCGAAAACCGGTGGCTGGCAATTTAATCGCAGAACGGCTTGAGCAATCCAAACCCACCCGAGGCAGCCAGCCCGATGAACTCGACTCACTGGTCGACGAACTGGACGCGCTGGACTTGTAACTTGCCCATGCAAAACAGGCTGTCTGCCTACTTGGGCCGTTCAGTGAATTTGGAAC
>DNPC01000599.1:0-7500 GCA_003501565.1 Planctomycetaceae bacterium
AGTCCCAATCGGACATCAAGTTGGTGCGCGACAAGCTGTAGCGACTGTTGTCTTCTTTACGCAACCATAGGGCTTCATAGTTGACGTAGTAGTTTACGTCACAGCCTGGGCTGCAAGGATTGCCACCCAGCATGGATGGCGCTCCCGGCCGGTAGCTGGCCGGAGCGATCGTGGAAGAGTCGTTGAGACTCGAATACGATGCATCCACAGCACTGGCTTCAGCGATTGAGCCAAGTGTTGCACCCGCACTGGCAAACGAAACCGGGGAACCGCCCATGGCAGTCGCGGTAGGTGCCAGCGCTTGAGGGTACGCTGTTTGGGCTTGGGCAGTGCTGAGGCACGATAACGTGACCGCAAGACTAAAGCCAATTGCGGTTTTCGCTGTTTGGCGAATCGCGGCCGCTGAAGCAGCGATTCTGTAGCGGGTAGTGGTCAGGATCTTACGCATGGCAATCCTCGATTTGGCGTCCTTGCAAAAAGTCACGTATCTCTGCCGATGCATCTGATCGCTCAGACGTTGGGCTCAGATATTTCATCCTTCAGCACTTGAAGACCGACCGACTAGCATGAACCAGTCATTGGCCGCCAAGGTGTACTCTTCGTTAGCGGGTTTCCAGCTTGTCGACGACAGGCATCAAACTCGTACGGCGTACAAGCGACAGCACGCGTCGTGCTTCATCTTCAGAGCTCGACGTCCCACTGACAATCAGTTTTCCGTCACCGGTTTGAACACGGATATCGGAAGATGGGTACAGTCGAGCAACGGTTTGATCGATTCCTTCAGCCAGCTCGACAAGGCCATATTCGGCCTTGTCGCCGCGGCCTACTGCGACTTGGTAGACACGTACTTTCGGCTCTTGATCACCATCGGTGGTCACGATGGCGACTCGCGTCGATCCTTGTTTGAGACCTACGAGAGACAGGTTGCGTTCCCCGCTTTGAATCAGCTGGCAGACGCTAGGGTCCTCGACGCTCGTTTGAACAATCGTTGATTTGACGCTCAGAGGAACTGCCTGGGCGACTACGACGGATAGGTCAGCCTTGGTCGTTTGCTCGGCGGGCCGGGCAGAAGCTGGATCCGGAGAGCGTCGACTGGAAGAACTAGTAAGTGCTTCCGGGGCTGCTGGACTTGCGGGAGGCAACGGTTTCCGCTGCGATGCAAGACTAGCAGGAATGCGTTTGAGCGAAGGCTTGGGCTGATCGCTGAGCGACATCCGTGTCGAAGGTTTCGCAGGTTGCGGTGCATTGGCAAGCTGCGGCAGCGATGGAGCCGTTGGACTTGGCTTGTTGGCCACTGGCTGGTTGGGAACACCTTCGATCCGAACTTGCATTGGCTTTTTGGCACCCTGCCCGCGGCTGGATCGTGTAGACGGTAATGAACCATCCTTCAGCTTCACAGCTTCCATCTTCGACCCGGCGGACACTGCGGTAAGCTCAGGCAGTTTGGGCGCCGGAATCTTCGCCGTAGACTTGGCGGCAGGTAGCGTGGGCAATTGCGCCGATTGTTTTTCGGCTCGTGCGGATTTACGGTCGCTCAAATTGAAAGTCTCAGGAATTGATGGAGACTTAGAGCTTGCCGAGTCTGAACGGGAGGACGGTGTTACACGAGCCGTTTGCTTCAGGGTACCCAGTTGCTCCGGAGCTTTCGGTTGCGAACTGGCTGGCGATGAAGTGCTGTCACTTAAACGCATCCGCGTCGAACTTCGGACGGGCTCTGGGGCTCGAACTTGGCTCGGGCGAGGCATAGGCTTGGTAGTCTTTGCCTGCTGGCGTGCAGCTGGCATCGTCGGCAAAGAAAGCGGAATGTCGACGTCTAGCAAGCTGTCAGATGAATCCCCATTTCCACTAACTGTGACGGTTATTTCTCGACTGCCACCATCCGAGATGCCGGTTTCGACTTTCGTCGTTGCGGCTGCTGGGACAACGGCACTGGCTGGGTTCGAAGTTGCTTGTACGTAAGGATTGGCTTTCCACTGGCCGGCGGTACGCGCTTGCCAAGTAATCTTTGCGGTCTGATCCGGTGCAGATTTGTCGCACTTCGCTTGGATCGAGCAAGTCGTTTCGGCCGAACAAGTCGGCGACTGCGAGTTGGCGGTCGCGGTTGGCTGGCCGAGTTTCAATCCTACGAATCGGACCAGCCGAGCTTTGGTGACCGGCTCAACGGTCGACTGAGCTCGATCATTTGTCGTTGGCAACGGCAACGGTGAGGTTGTAGCAGGACGCACGGCTTGCGTTGGGAAATCTGGGAGAGCTGGGAGCTCCTGCGCGTTTGAAACCGAGAGCAGGCAGCCAGCGGCTCCTAAAGAGAGTGCAGCTCGAAACGCTTTTCTAGTCAATCGTTGCTTCGAAAGACTGATTGCCCTACGCAATTTCATTGCGATACCCCTAGCAGTTTGAGTGTCAATTTCCAGGTCGCCGGTCTGGCCATACGGCAAGCGGCTACGTGGAACGCTCTAATGCTGGAGTATCGGGACGAACGAATGTGAAAGTTAAACGATTCTGCCGGTAGAAAGCATCGTATCAGCAAAACGTGTCCCGTAGACGTCACCGAATGTGACAGTCCAAGCGATTTCTATTGCTTGCTTTGCGCATCCAGAACCTACTGGTCTTGGTTCAAGGGTGTGACTGATGCAAGAAACGGGATTTGCCAAGCTGTGATGACATTGCGGAGATAAGCCGCACAATGCTAGCGTTTGGCGAGCAGTAGTATGTCGTCGCTGCGCAGCTGGAGCGTCTCGTCCAGCTCGGTTACCAACGCTTGGCGGTCACGCTGGACGCCGACAACGTCTCCAAGTTCCTCGAGGAGATTGCGAGCATCGGAGAGTGTCTGGTTTTCTAGTTCTCCGGAGTCCGCGACGGCCACTTGCTCAAGTTGTAGCGTGGGTGCTTGAACCGTGGGTTTCACAGATGAAGCGGGGAGATCACGAATGATCTGGGCCATTCGAAGTGCGCCAATCGCGGCTGGAAGGACCACATGATTGGCTCCGCTGCGGAGCAACTTGTGCTCGGTGCTAGGGCTTTCGGCACGAGCGATAATCTCGACGTTCGCGCTGAGGTCTCGTGCCGTCAAGGTGATGAAGACATTGACAGCATCGTTCGGAAGTACCGTCGCCACAGTTCGGGCACGTTGAATTCCTGCCGCCAAAAGTGTTTCATCGCAGCTGGCATCGCCGGAAACTACCGTGAGTCCCGCTTCTTCAGCTTGCTCGAGGCGGCAGTCATCGGTGTCGATTACAACGCATTCGATACCGTCATGCTGGAGTTTGTCAGCGAGCATTTTGCCGACCCGACCGAATCCACAAATAATCGCATGGTTCTTCATTTTCTTGATTCCTTGGCTCATCTTCCGGGCACCGAGTGCACGCTTAATCTCGCCCTCGGCCAGCAACTGAATAAACCCACCGCACGAATACAGACCTGACAAACCGCCGACAACGATCAAGGTCATCGTTTCCAGCTTGAGCACCGGATCTTCGATTGGCATTACTTCGCCATAACCGATTCCGAAGATGGTGATGATCACCATGTAGGCGGAGTTTAAGGCTCCCCAGCCAGCCGAGAGATAGGACAGCCAAGCTGAGATACAGGTCACCGCGCACACTCCCATCCCTACTAAAATGCGTCGAATAGGGAGAGAAAGTTGCATTTGCTGACCCAAGTAACTCTTGGCTGGCGATTGGGACACTTGACCAGTTTTTTCAGCCCCAAAAAGCTAACCCGGCGTGATTCTCGCAACCCTAGGTTACAAAAACGCGGTTTGCCAATGAGAGCTAGGGTTTTCCGCAAATTGGTTCAGCGCTCAGAGGTTGCGCAAATCGACTAGTGTGAGTCATGGGGGCTATGATGAACCGTTTCGACACGAAAACTCCAATCGCAAATGATCTTTTGCCTTGGAGCGGCTGCGTGTGCGTACGACTTACCTACGTGGTGTTGCCCGCCGCGCGTTCATGGAATCGAGCTCTCGATTTAGCGTTTCCAACATTTCTTGCGTGAGTGCCGCCTTGTGCTTCGAGAGGTCGGTTTGTTCAGAAATATCGTTGGAGAGGTTGTATAACTCAACACGATCTTGCTCCGCAAAGTGCAGTAGTTTGTATTTGCCACGTCGGATCGAAGACTGAGGACGTGTCTTGCTGATGCGAGAATCATCGACGCCGATCGTGTCGATGGCTTGTGAGAAGGTTCGTTCTGGATGGTAGTAGGGGAAATGCCAAACTAAATTCCGTTTGAGATTCCAAGCTGGATGGCTGAAGACTTGCGAGATATCTCGACCGTCGATCTGAGCATCCGATCTCACAGTGCCACCGGACACTGCTTCAAAGGTTGGTAGTAAGTCGTAACCGAGCACCGGCGTGTCAGTGCGTTGCCCTGCATCGATCCTAGCTGGCCAAACAGCAATCATTGGGACTCGAACACCACCTTCGTACAAATTCCATTTCGATCCTCGCAATGGGGCGTTGCTAGAAAACTCCGGATGCCCACCATTGTCACTCATGAAGAATATGAGAGTGTTATCGGCTTCGGCTGAAACTCTTACCTCTCCAACAATGCTCCCAACATGATGGTCCAAAGTCTCGACGAAGGCAGCGTATTCAATCCGATTGGTTCGGTTGGTAGCATTAGCGGGAACAAGTCCTTCGTACTCCTTGACAAGCCAGTGCACACGATTTTCGACTGGCGTGTGGACGTAAAAGGAGGAGGCCATAACAAAGTACGGAGCATGCTGTTTCGCGAGTGTACGAATGCTCTGCCGAACGAGGCGGATCATGGAATCGTTTGGGAACTCAGCATGCTCCAGATCTGGAGGCTTCGGTCCCTTTCGCCAGGCGTAGGGATGATCTCCAAAATCCTCAGTTGCAATTTGAAATCCTTGAGTCAGCGGCCCATATTTCGGGTGCCAAGCTAGATAGCGTCCTTGGTAGTGCCGATTCACATGCCACTTGCGAAAAATGCAGTCGAGTAGCCAAGTTCTGATAGGCGGTCGGCGATAGTCACTTCGTTTACGGGAAGATTTAACGTCAATCTAGGAGTCTGTAGAGGGACTTCTTGGTCGACCTCTTGAAACCCCACGCTATTCTTCGTCACGAATTCAAAATTGAGTCTGGCTGGAGTTTTGCCCGTAAGAATACTTGCGCGTGACGCAGAACAGATGGGTGCTGGAGCATACCCGTTCGTAAAGACCAATCCCGAACGTGCAAGTGCATCGATATTGGGGGTGCGGTGATAGGCATGCCCGTAACATCCCAAATCTGCCCATCCCAAATCATCAACCAATATCAAGACTATGTTAGGTGGTTTTTGAAGTCCTTCGGCCGATAGAAGGATGCTCGAAAGAGAAACTACGCATATGGCGATACGGTTTACTTGGTTCAAGAGCGTAGATGCAGACGTGCGACTGAGTATTTGGATCGGCATGATGGCTTAATCACTCTCACAGAATTTGGATATCAGTCCATTGAAACTAAATCTCAATGCTGGGTATAGTCCACCGGTAAAGTCGCCATATTGTGGCTACGCACGACGTAAGCGGTAGCTCGCGACCCTTCCACTCAAGAATCTATGATTTCGGATAGTAAGAAATAGGCTCTGAGCGAGCTGCCGCACATTCACGCCAGCTCGTCGCCTCCTTCGCTCATACGAAGTCGTGCCGTAACCGTCTTTCAATATACAAGGGAATGCGACGGAAGCAGAAGACAAACACTTAGGATCGCGGGCGGCAACTGAACAGCTTCCAATGATCGACCAGAAGAAGAGCGTCTATGGAAGAAGGATGCTCAAGCCACACGGAAAGCGATGGCTGGCGCGAAGCTCTTGTTAGCTCCCGGTAGTGTTTTTGCTGAGGACTTATTACTGTGCAACCGGTCAGTTCATTACGGATCATTCTAGATAGAGTATCCTAGCGCTCGAGAATTTCGCACAGAATATTTGGGCTTCAATCAATGACGACTGACAAAGAACTAGCGAGCGCGCTTCCGTCACGAGATGCCGGCAAACGCGGGCTGCATCGAACGATGACGCTTGGCGGATCCTATGCAACGCGCAATTACACAATCAAGCACTTAAGAGAATTGAAAGGCCAGACAGTTCTCACAGAAACCATGCCTTTCACCACACGTGAGGCGGCTGCGGCAGAAGAGGCGGGGATCGATACACTGAAAGTCAAATTCGACCCGGCCAATCCGGAAAACGCGATCGAGTTGAGGAAAGCCGCTCCCCACACTTTTATGACGTTTTGTATCGGCCTGACCAAAATTGCGACCCGTGATGAGGCGGTACGAGCTGGATACGACGCGATGGAAGCTGGAGCTGATGGGATCATGTGCCAGTGGGGGCCGAAGTTAATTCAGGCCGTCGCCGATGCGGGCATCCCATTTGAAGCTCATGCGGGCTTGGTGCCTCGGTTAAGTACATGGACCGGGGGCTTAAGAGCTGTTGGCAAGACGATCGACGAGGCGCTCTGGATTTTTGAGCAAGTCAAGTTATTTGAAGAAGCCGGCGCTTGGGCGGTGGAATTAGAGGTCGTACCTGCGGAATTGACCGCGGAAATCTCAAAACGTACGAGCTTGGTGACGTCTTCCATTGGAGCTGGCAGCGGTGGTGATATTCAGTTCATGTTTGCCGAAGACATTCTAGGCTGCCATGCACCTCCTTATCCGCGGCACACAAAGCAATATCGTGACCTCTACAAAATGGAACAGGCGATTCAGCAGGAGCGGGTTGGGGGATTCCAAGATTTCATCGCGGAGGTCAAAGGCGGCAAGTTTCCTGGACCTGGGCACATCGTCAAAACTCCGAGTGGTTTGATCGATGAGTTTTTGGCGCGGGTTGAAGACTGAGCCGGTAGTAATTGCGGGCAATTTTCAATTGCGGATTGTTCGAAGGGGAAACGCAAAGGCGCGGAGATCGCAGAGGCTTTGAGGTGTGAGGTAGATTCTTGGCGGGACAAATGGTTCGGCTTTTACGTGGCGGAGAGCCGCGCTCAGATTCCAGCGTGTTCAGCAACTAACAGGTTTCGCTTATCCGTCGGATGGCAAACGCAAACATTGGCCCGAGGACAGACACGTGGTCGAAGCAAAAAGATCGAGGGGTAAAAGATCTAGGAGAAAGATGACCGCTGTCCTTGCAATTATTTTTTTACTCGCTGCGGAATGTTCGAAAGGGAAACGCAGAGCCGCGGAGATCGCAGAGGCTTTGACCTGGGCACATCGTCCAAACTCCGAGTGGATTGCTCGATGAGGTTTTGATTAGGGTTGAAGACCGAGACGGTCGTATTGCAGTACTCTCAAATTGCGGATCGTTTGAAAGGGAAACGCAGAGGCGAAGAGGCGCGGAGATCGCAGAGGCTATGACCTGGGCATATCGTCAAAACTCCGAGTGGTTTGATCGATGAGTTTTTGACGCGGGTCGAAGACTGAGCCGGTACTATTGCGGCCATTCAATTGCGGATTATTCGAAGGGGAAACGCAGAGGCGCGGAGATCGCAGAGGCTTTGAGGTCTGAGGT